>NZ_JBAURI010000430.1:0-3345 GCF_049581145.1 Bradyrhizobium sp. | reverse complement strand
ACATCCCGCAGTTGAACGACGCAGTTGCCTTCCGCTACATGTAACGTGACTTCACATGGGTCGGACTTTCACCTCCTGACAGAACAACATCACAGACGCACGGTCCCGGCTCAAGGCCGGGACGACGCTGGATTTTGGGGTTGGCAAAACGTGATGCCGGTGGCGGCAACAAGCCCCTGCCCGGCACGTTCGTTGCATATTTTCGCCGCAGCAGAAGGAGCCAGCGTCCATGCCAACCCCCATTCGCCGCCGTGATTTTTTGACGGGTGCCGCAGGACTCGGCGCGGGTTTGATCGCAGCGCCAACGGTGCTGCACGCCGACGAGCCGGTCGTGATCCGCGCCGGCGCGCTGAAGCTGATCCATTCGATCGCGCCCTATTTTTATGAACAGTTCGTGCCGGCGGGTTACAAAGTGGAGGTGCTGCCGTTCGAGACGCCGGCCGAGTGCAAGAACGCGGTCGTGACCAAATCGATCGATTTCGGCGCGTTCGGCATCGCGGCCGCGATCCTCGGCGCCGCCGCCGGCGAGCCGGTCGTGGTGATCGCGTCGACCTGCAATCGCGGCATGGCGATCATCGCGAAAAAGGATTCCGGCATCAACACGATCAAGGATCTCAGGGGCAAGCGCGTCGCGGTGTTTCCCGGCACCACCCAGGAGGTGTTTTTCCTGGAGCGGCTGAAGATGGAAGGCATGACCATCCGGGATGTCGAGCCGGTGCGGGTGTCCTTCAGCGAGATGCACATCGCGCTGGCGCGCGGCGACATCGACGCCTATGTCGGCGCTGAGCCCGGCCCCGGCGTGTCGCTATCGAGCGGGGTCGGCCAGCTGGTCGAATATCCCTATTCGACGCCGATGGGCTCGCTCAACATGGTGTTCGGCACCCATCGCGACCTCATCACCGACAAGCCGGATCTGGTCCGCGTGATGCTCGGCATCCATCAGCGCGCCACCGACTTTGCCGCCGCCCACCAGGACGCGCTGGTGGCAATGGCCTCGAGCAAGCTCGGGCAGAAGAAGGAGGCGATCGAGGCCTCGATACCCAATGTCGAGCTGACCTGGAAGCTCGGGCCGAAGGAGATCGAGGAATCCAAGATCTACGCCGACCACATGCTGGCCTTGAAGCAGATCAAGCGGGTGCCGGATTTTGCCACCTTCTTCGACACCAGCTTCGTCAATGCCGTGAAGCCGACCTGACATCGTGACCACGCTGGCCTCAGATAGCGCCCCGTCGACGGAAGACGCTGCGCGTCGCCGTGTCCGGCGCAGCTTTGGCGAAGCCGGGTGGCCCCGGCTGCGACAGGCGCTGCTGGCGGTCGCCTTTCCGCTGGCGCTCTTGGCATTCTGGCATCTCGCCACCGCGAACCGGCCGGCGAGCCTGATCCCGCCGCCGCATGATGTCTGGCTCGAACTCTGGGACCTCGCCTTTGGCGGCATCAATGACGACGCCTATAGCCGGACCCTGCACATCCATCTGTTGGCCTCGCTCGGCCGGGTCTATGGCGGGTTTGCGATGGCGCTGATCGTTGCGCTGCCGCTGGGCATGCTGATCGGCCGCATCACGCTGGTGCGTCAGCTGATCGATCCGACCATCCAGATCCTGCGCCCGGTGCCGGTGACGGCCTGGCTGCCGCTGGCGATGATCATCTTCGGGCTGGGGCCGCGCTCGGCGATCTTCCTGGTGTTTCTCGGCGCGTTCTATCCGATCCTGGTCAACACCATTTTCGGCGTGCGCGCGGTCGAGCCGCGGCTGTTCGAGGCCGCCGCCATGCTGGGCTGCACCGGACCGGCGCAGTTCTTTCGCGTGGTGCTGCCGGCGGCGCTGCCCTCGATCTTCACCGGCATGCGGCTGGGCTTGGGCTTTGCCTGGGTCGTGATCGTGGTCGGCGAGATGACCGGCGTACAGACCGGGCTCGGCGCCATCATCATGGAGGCGCGCCAGCTCTCGCGCACCGAGATCGTGATCTCCGGCATGATCGTGATCGGCATTTTCGGCTTTCTCTCCGACCAGCTTGTGATGCTGATCGGCCGGTGGCTGCTCTCCTGGAGCCCGTCGCATGCGTGACAGCAGCATTCCCATTCTGGAAATGAAGAACGCCGGCAAGATCTACACCCAGGGCGCGCGATCGATCGAGGCGTTGCGCGGCGCCAATCTGGCGGTGAGGAAAGGCGAGTTCGTCTGCCTGATCGGCGCCTCCGGCTGCGGCAAGTCCACGCTGCTGCGGATGGCCGCAGGCTTCGAAGCCGCGACCTCCGGCGACACTCTGATGTGGGACGTGCCGATCACCGGCCCGGGGCCGAGCCGCGGCATGGTGTTCCAGGATTACGGGCTGTTTCCCTGGCTCAGCGTCCGCGACAATATCGGCTTCGGCCCGCGCTCGCGCGGCCGGCCCAGAGCCGAGATCAAGGCCACGGCCGACCACTTCATCGAGCTGGTCGGCCTGCAGAATTTCGCCGAAATCTATCCGCACCAGCTTTCCGGCGGCATGAAGCAGCGCGTCGCGATCGCGCGCGTGCTCGCCAACGACGCCGAGATGGTGCTGATGGACGAGCCGTTCGGCGCGCTCGACGCCATGACGCGCGAGCGGCTGCAGGACGAACTGGTCGAGATCTGGTCACGCACCGGCTTGACCGTGCTGTTCGTCACCCACGCCATCGACGAAGCGATCTTCCTGGCCGACCGCGTCGTCGTGATGTCGCCCGGCCCCGGCCGCATCGACAACGAATACACAATCGACCTGCCCCGCCCCCGCGACGTCGCCAGCAATGACTTCAACGAATGGCGCCGCCTGCTGTCGTCGCAGTTGCACAGCCACCACGGAAGAAAGGCGGGATAGTATCGAATGAGCGGGCATCGCCCACCCCGAGATCCACCGTCGTCCCGGCCTCGAGCCGGGACCCATAACCACAGGCTTTCATTGCTGCGACGACCTCGACCGCCTTACCCAATCGAGGGATCACCCGGTAGGGGTCCCAGCTCAAGGCCGGGACGACGAGAGGACGGTGGCGGGGCGACGAGAGACGAACCCTCACGCCGCCGCCACATGTCCCTTCCGCCCCGGCACCGCGGCGAGCAGTTCTCGCGTATACGGATGCTCCGGCGCGGCAAACAGCCGCGCGGTCGGCTGCAGCTCGACGATGCGGCCGCGCTGCATCACCGCGATGCGGTCGCAGATCTGGGCCGCGACGCGCAGATCATGGGTGATGAACAGCATCGAGAGGCCAAGCCGCGCCTTGAGGTCCTCCAGCAGCGCCAGCACCTGGGCCTGCACGGAGACGTCGAGCGCGGAGACCGCCTCGTCGGCGATAATGATCTCCGGATCGAGCGCCAGCGCGCGGGCGATGCC
>NZ_JBAURI010000429.1:0-4056 GCF_049581145.1 Bradyrhizobium sp. | reverse complement strand
GCTTTGCGCCACCCGTTGGCTCGCAATGACGGAGGCAAAAATACCGGCTTGTCGGCCATCGATGCTTCGGCTATGATCGAAGTATGAAAGTGGGCCCTGACATCGCGATGGTGGCCTCCCTGGTCGGCGATCCCGCCCGCGCCAACATGCTGACCGCGCTCATGAGCGGGCGCGCGCTGACCGCGAGCGAACTGGCGCAGGAGGCCGGCGTCACGCCGCAGACGGCGAGTTCGCATCTATCCAAACTTGAAGCCGGCGGCCTGATCGAGCCGGAAAAGCAGGGCCGCCACCGCTATTACCGCCTGACCGATCCAGATGTCGCCGGCGTCCTGGAGGGCCTCGCGGGGCTTGCGGCGCGCGCGGGCCATATGCGGGTCCGGACCGGACCGAAGGATCCGGAGCTGCGTCGCGCCCGGATCTGCTACGACCATCTCGCCGGCGATCTCGGCGTGCAGATGCTGGACAGCATGAAGGCGCAGCGGCTGGTACGCGCGAGGAAGCAGGACATCGAGCTGACCGCCGAAGGCGCGCGGTTCCTGGCAGACAGTCTGCAGATTTCCGAGGCGATGCTGGCGCATCCGCGCCGCCCGATATGCAAGGCGTGTCTCGACTGGAGCGAGCGGCGGCATCATCTCGCGGGCATGCTGGGAGCCGCGCTGATGCACCGCTTCACCGAATTGAAATGGGCGGCGCGCGATGCGACCCCGGGCAGCCGGGTGGTCAATTTCAGCCGCATTGGCGAGAAGCGGTTCGCGGCGCTGTTCGGGACCACCGAAGGCTAGGCGACCGAATTTCTCCAGGGCAGCCGTTCACGACGGTTTGTGCCTGATGGCCTTGACCCGTCCGTGCGGGCCGTTAATGCCGCTGTACCCTGAATCGGAACATGGATGCCTGGCACCCCGCCGGGCCCACAAATCAAACCGGCGGAGCTTTCGATGACTCGTCCATTCGCTGCAGCGCTGCTGCGTTGCGCGCTGCTGATCTTGCCAGTCGCGGCGGCCAATGCCGCCGAGCCGGCGCCGCGCGAACCCTACGGCATCGACCTCGAAGGCTTTCCCTATCCCTATCCGGTCGATCTGCTGCCGCTGGTCAATGACGGCGAGCAGTTGCGGATGGCCTATATGGATGTCGCCCCGGCGGCGCAGCCGAATGGCCGCAGCGTGGTGCTGCTGCACGGCCGCAACTTTCCCGCGAGCTATTGGGCGCCGGTGATCAAGACGCTGAGCGAGGCCGGCTATCGCGTCGTGGTGCCGGACCAGATCGGCTTCGGCAAATCCTCAAAACCCTGGGGCGAACTGCATTTCGACACGCTGGCGCGCAACACCATCGCGCTGCTCGATCACCTGCAGATCGCGAAGGCCGACATCGTCGCCCATTCAATGGGCGGCATGCTGGCGGTGCGCATCGTGCGCGCCTATCCGGACCGCATCGACCATCTGGTGCTGACCGCGCCGATCGGATTGGAAGACTACCGGCTCTATGTGCCGCCGACACCTTCGGAAAAGATCATGGCGGCCGAGGACAAGCTCACCGCCGACGGCTACCGCAAGCAGCTCGAGACCAATTACGCGCTCAAACTCCCCTACGACCAGGTGACGCCGCTGATCGAGGCGCGCTTCAACATCAAGGGCAGCGCCGACTATCCGCGCTGGCTGCGTGCCTTTGTCTCCTCGGGGCAGATGATCTACCGCGAACCGGTTGTGCATGAGATCCCGCTGATCACGCAGCCGACCCTGTTCATCATGGGCGCCGACGATCACAACGCGCCGGGCCGGCCGAACGCGCCGGAAGCGCTGCGGGCCAAGATGGGCCAGAACGCCGAGCTTGCCAAGGCGCTGGCGGCGCAAATGCCGAATGCCCGCGCCGAGGTGATCCCCAACACCGGGCATCTGGTGTTTCTCGAAGCGCGCGAAAAATACGACGCGCTGGTGCTGGGTTTTCTCGGGAAATGACGGCTGACAATTTACAACAAGGTCAGGCGGGGATCGCGAGCGGCGAACCCCGCCAAAATTCCGTTACCAGTTGCGGAAACACCGGCGGCCGTATGGACCGGAATGCCAACCGGGAGGGCAATTGTACATCGGGCGGCAGCCGCCATAGGGTCCACGATGCCCGCCGGGGCCGCAGCCGCCGGCGACGCGGATGATGGCGCCATCGTCGGAGGGCTGATTGAGCGGGGCCAGCGGCATCGCCTGCGACGCGGTAATGGCCGCAAGGCCGAGACCAAGGGCCAGGACAGGAGCAACAAGTTTCATGGGGATTGTCCTTTGAGTTTCAATGCCGCGGGAAGCGTCGGCCATGGTTACGAAAACAACATTGCGGGTCGTCAATTCTGCACCAGCAATGAGAGAATTGCGGAATCGATCTGAACGGTCGCTGAACCATGCGTTCACGACATTGACGGCAACACGACCAAGGCCGTGCCCGGCCGACGCCGTGCCCCGAAGTCCGGTCCCCGGCTCCCCTGGATCAGTCCAAATCCTGCGCCGCTACGGCGCAGGCGCGATCGTTGCCCCCGCTGATGGGATAAACTCCTCCACCAGGCCAAAGGCCTCGCGCGTGCGCGGCACATCCGGCCAATCGCGGTTGAAGTCGGCAACCAGCCGCTTCATGTCCTCGCCGGTCATGGCGCGATCGAGCGCGGCCTCATCTTCGAACAGATAGATCGCCAGATGCAGCGAAGGCTCGGTCAGGCTCCAGAAGCGCCAGGCTTTCGTTGCGCCGAACGATTTTGCCGCGTCCGGCAGATGTTCGGTCTGATACCATTTGTCGAAGGCGGCGCGCTTGCCGGGATCCAGAACGGTGGCGCGGACCACGAAGAAGGCTTGGGGCATGGGTGTCCTCCGGTTTTTCATTTTCCTTGGTCATTCCGGAGAAGGCCCAAGATTCGGCGTGCGGGCCACACCATGAGGCTGAACCCGGAATCCCGAAGCGAGAATCATCTGCTCGAGATTCCGCCTTCGCGCGATTGCGCGCCCCGGAATGACGGAGGTGCATGATACTCCAATACAAACCTTAAACCCACCTCCCACGCGTTCGCGTTTTCGCGAGCAGGCGCCCGGGATGACAGAGAGGAAACAGCCGCGTCTGGATCACCGATAGCAGCCCGACTGGAGCCGTAACCCGCCTTTTCGCCATCCACGGAGATTGATGCGGCGGATTACGCCCATTCGCCCCGCGCTTCGCACGGACCGAGTCGGCTCCAATCCGCCGTGCGAACGAGCAGATGGGTCTCGCGAAGAGATTCAACCTATCCTACGCGCTTCATTCCTCATCTCGGTTTCATCGGCGCGTTGCCAACCAGACGAAGGTCGATGCTGCCGATCAACGCCGAACGGCGCGCGTCCGCCGCGTCAATATTGGTGTCGGTCTGTCGCAACGTGCTGATGTTCGAGCCGAGCGACACGATCCCGCCCAGCATCAGGGCGATCGATCCGAGTGCTGTGGCAGGCCCTGATCCGAACAGGCCAAGGATCGCGATCAGCAGCAAGGCAGCACCGCCGACGATCGCTATCCTGGAAGCCAGAATGAGCTTCCGGCAGCGCTCGGCGATCTCGGCAAGCTCCTCGATCTGCGCTTCGATCTCGGAAATCTCATCGGTCGGATCGTCTTCGTTCATTGGATGATCATGGGGCGGAACAACGCGCGCGGAGGATGGCTGGCGGGAAGCGATGCCCATCACTTGCAATTGCGGAAGCGATGGGTTTCGAAGGGCGCAGCGCTTCACAACGGCAGATTGTCGTGCTTCTTCACGGGCATCTCGACATGCTTGTCCCTCAGCATCGCCAGCGCCCGCGCAATCCGCCGCCGCGTCGAATGCGGCATGATGACGTCGTCGATATAGCCGCGCTCGGCGGCGATGAAGGGGGACAGGAAGCGATCCTCGTATTCCTTGGTGCGGGCGGCGATTTTTTCGGGATCGGCGAGGTCGGCGCGGAAAATGATCTCGACCGCGCCCTTGGCGCCCATCACGGCGATCTGCGCGGTCGGCCAGGCGTAGTTCATGTCGGCGCCGATTTCCTTGGACGCCATGACGTCGAACGCGCCGCCATAGGC
>NZ_JBAURI010000428.1:0-2732 GCF_049581145.1 Bradyrhizobium sp. | reverse complement strand
CGGCGCCGCCGCGAGCGCGCTGATCGGTCTCGTTCGGCGCGCCGACACATCAAATGCGCGGGTGTCGGCTCCAACTGTTACTTCGCGCGCCTGACCGAACAGGATGTCCATGAGCAAACTGCAGCTTTCGATCGCGATCGGCGACTATGACCGGATGCGTCCGCTGGTGGACGGCGTGGTGGGAATCGACGGTGTCGATCCGCAAATCATGTTGCTGGAGCCGGAGGAGATCTTCTTTCGCGCGTTCCGGCATCAGGAATTCGACGTCTGCGAATTGTCGCTCAGCAGCTACAGCGTCAAGACTGCCGCCGGCACCAGCCCCTATGTCGCGGTGCCGGTGTTCCCGTCCCGCGCGTTCCGCCACAGCTCGATCTATGTCCGCACCGACCGCATCAGGTCGCCCGGCGAGCTCAGGGGGCGCCGCATCGGGGTGCCGGAATATCAGCTGACGGCGAACATCTGGGCCCGCATGATCCTCGAGGAGGATCATGGCATCCGCCCCTCTGATATCACCTGGGTCCGCGGCGGCTATGAGCAGCCCGGACGCATCGAGAAGATCAATCTCGACCTGCCACCCGGTGTCGTGGTGGAGGACGCCGGCCCCGGCGAGACGATTTCCGCGCTGCTCGCAAGCGGACGGCTGGACGCGGTGATCGGGCCGCGCGCTCCGTCCTGTTTCGAGCGCGGCGATCCCGACATCGGCTACCTGTTCGCCGATCCGCAGCAGGCGGCGGCAGACTGGTATCGGCGAACCCGGCTGTTTCCGATCATGCACACGCTGGGAATCCGCCGCGCGCTGGCCGAACAACATCCCTGGCTGCCGGTCGCGGTGTTCAAGGCGTTCGAGCGCTCGAAGGCGATCGCGCTGGCGAAGCTCGGCGATACCTCCGCCGCCAAGGTGACGCTGCCGTTCGTCGAGGATCACCTGCGCGCGGCGCGGTCGATGATGGGCGAGGATTTCTGGCCCTACGGACTGGAGCCGAACCGCGCCGTGCTCAGCCGATTCCTGCAGCGTCACCACGCGGAGGGATTGTCGGCACGGCCGCTCGCGCCGGAAGAGCTGTTCCATCCGGCGTCGCTGGAGCTGCACAAGATTTAGCGCTGTAGGCTGCAGGACGGATTGAGCCGTCAGTCCGCGCATTGCGCGGACCGACGGGCGTCATCCGCCGCTTTCGAGCCAAGTGACGCACGAGACGAGCTATTCCGAAGTCCTGATCATACGAGACGAAGGAGTAGGATGGGTAGAGCTCTTGCGAAACCCATCAATTCCCCGCGCGGCGATGGGTTTCGCGGTCGGATCGGACGAGGGTCCGATTCTGACCGCTCTACCCATCCTACGTGATCGATTCCATGAAACTGAGTTGACTCATCCTTGGTCATTCCGGGATGCACTCCGGCCGGCGATGGCCGGTCGGAGTGCAGGCCCGGAATCCATAACCACGGACCGACGTATTTGGGCAGGCGCGGCATCGCGTGCACGACACGACTTCTGCCGGGGGTTATGGATTCCGGGCTCGCGCAAGAGCGCGCCCCGGAATGACGGCGGAGGAGATGTCCGGAAAACAGCCCCCGCACGCAGAGCGATCAAGCGCCGTGCATATGACAACCTTCACGAATCGCTCGTCTGGCGTCTGCGTTGCCCCGAGTCGTCGCCACGAAGCGATGGCATGGTCGTCGTCGTGCTTGCGGAGGTTGAAGCGGCGGATGACGCCCGTCGCGCCGCGCCTGGCGCGCCCCGATGGGCTCCAATCCGCCCACCGCCAGCTGTCATGTCGTGACTATCAGCGAGCTGGGGTCGTCCGCATGTATCGACCATCACGGCGTCATTGTGAGGAGCGAAGCGACGAAGCAATCCATTCTTCCGCTTGCGGCATCAGCTTGCGCAGCCAGATCGAGCCGGGGTCCATCTCGGCGCGGGTGGGATGGAACATGTACTGCTCGTCGATGCCGGGCGAATAGATATCATATTCGCGATCGATAGGAAGAATGGCGCGCCGCGCCGTGAGGCGACGGGTCGAGCGGCAGAGCTGATACGACCGCGTCGTAAACTCCTTCGCGAGGGCCCGGAGCGGGGCCGCTGCCTGGCTTGAGACTGAAGCGGCGATCCGTATTCGACAACACGTCGTGTCCCACATGGTTGTCATGGCCGGGCTTGTCCCGGCCATCCACGTCCTTTTTGCCGCGAGCACCTCGAAGACGTCATGCCCGGGACAAGCCCGGGCATGACGAGTGAGCGTGTGGAGCGCAACGCATCTGCGACCAGGCGTTTTTATCCGGAAGCGAGCCGCGTGCGCCGAAGATGCGCGAGTTGCTTTTTCCTCCTCTCCCCGGGCCCTTTGGGAGAGGTGAACTCCGTTCGCCGCCCCCGCTCAGGATACGGGCAGGAGAGGTCAACGGCCCGCGGCGCTCACGCCTTAACGCCTCCCAGAAATATAGCGGCGGCGTCGGAGCCGGATTGGAACTTTTCTGCGTCCTGCGGCGTTCCATAAGCCCGCCGGCCGCCTTGCGGCCGTAACGCCGATTCAGGATCGTTTGATGCTTGCTGCTCCCTCGTATGGCCCGGTTCGCGCGAGGGACGGGGTGCTGCCCGGCTTGCGTGAAGTCCTGAAGCAGGCGACCGCCGTCGCGCATCGCAAGCTCGATGCCCAGTTGACCGGCTTCGACCTGACCGGCCGCCGCGGCTATCGGCGTTTCCTTCAGGCGAGTGCCAACGCGCTGCTGCCGCTCGAGGC
>NZ_JBAURI010000427.1:0-21467 GCF_049581145.1 Bradyrhizobium sp. | reverse complement strand
GTTGCGGCTTCGCCTGCCGCGAACGGCGCCGCCGCCATGTCCTCCACCAGAACCGTGCAGTCCCGCGTCGCGGCAGCGGTCGAGCTCGCCGAGCAGGTCACCGCCGCCACCGCGGAGCCGACCAGCGGCTCAGACCATCTTGTTGCCCTGATCATGGCACGCCCGGCAATCAAATCGTTATCCGATCTTGCGTCGAGGACGGTCGCGATCGAGGCGCGGCAATCCGCATCCGGCGCTGCGGTACGGACCGGGATCGCGGCAGCTGGCGCAACCGACGTCGAGCTCCGCGCAGGAAGCGGCAAAGCCGTCGATCAGCTGATCAATGGTGAAGCGTCGGCCGCGGTCCTCGCTTTGGCCTGTCCGGAAGCAGCCGAGTTGTTTCCAGACATTCCGGGCTTCAGAATTTTTCGCGTTGCGCTATCGCCCGGTTCGTTGAAGGCGCAGCTCGCACCACGTTGAGAAGCGCACCCATAAAGACGTCGCCGCTGCCGTCAGCGGAGTGGCGGACATCCATTTTCTCACAAAATATTGAACCTCAGGTGATAAATGACAGCCCTTGCAAGAGTTCTGGCGCGCGCTTTCCCAACTCGATCTGCTCTCACGACGGCAATCCTCAAGCAGCTCGCGCTGCTTGGCGGCGCCGTACTGCTGGTTTTGATCCTCAGCATGACCTATGGCGTTGATCTGAGCTTGGCCTTTTTCTAGCGCGGGGTTGCTCGCAACCGGCAACGCCGCTACGGCCGAACATGTGGGCATCGGACGATGCGGGGAATTGATCGCGGTCAATGCGGATCGCATCGCCGCGACGTTGAAGTGCGGCTTCTGGCTTCAAGGCCGGGAACCGTGTTTCCATGTCCAGGACCGCATCATGAGCATGTCGCGTCGAGACCCGGCGGAACAGAACGGCTACCTGCGCTATTTCTACCGCAACTGGCGCCCGACCAGGTTGGGAAGACTATTGAGCCGGGCCTACGGCTTTGCATCGGGAATGGGCCTGACCTCCGACCGGCTGCTCACGCTGCAGTTCAAACAGCGAACCAGCGGCCAGCTCCGCTCGGTCATCCTCGCCGTCGTCCATCACGAAGGCCAACGCTATCTCGTCTCCATGCTGGGCAACGGCTCCACATGGGTCGAGAATGTGCGCGCAGCGGGCGGCGCAGCGTTCGTCAAGCGTGGACAATCTCGCCCGGTCATGCTGCGCGAACTTCCGCCGGAAAATCGCGCGCCGATCATCAAGGCCTGGAGCCAGCGCGCATCGAGCGGCCGCAAGCATTTGCCGGTCGAGCCCGGCGCGCCGCTTTCGGCGTTTCAGGCGATCGCCGCGGACTACCCGGTGTTTCGCATCGAGGCAGTCCCGGCAGCGAGCCCCGCGCGGTCGTCAGACTAATCGCCCTTCGCCGCCCGCTTCGCGACTTTCGCCTCTTTCTTGAGGCCGCCCCTGGATTCGTGCTCCAGCGCCTTGCGCACCTTCTTGAACTCGTCGAGCGAGGCCTTGTCGGCGCGCGGGAAATGCAGATCGAGGCCCTCCATCGCGCTGAGGATCGCCGAGCCGATCACCACCCGAGCGAACCATTTGTGATCGGCCGGCACCACGAACCACGGCGCCATTTCGCTCGCAGTGCGCCGGACGATATCCTGATACACCGCCATGTAGCGCGGCCACAGCGCGCGCTCCGAGATATCGTTCATCGAAAACTTCCAGTTCTTGGCCGGCTGATCCAGCCGGTCGAGAAACCGCTTGCGCTGCTCCTCCCTGGAGACGTTGAGGAAGAACTTCAGGATCACCGTGCCGTTGCGTGACAGATAGCGCTCGAAGGAGGAAATGTCCTCGAACCGCTCGCGCCAGATGTTCTTGGTGATCAGTTTCGGCGGAAGCTTCTCCTGCGCCAGAAGATGCGGGTGCACCCGCGTCACCAGGCATTCCTCGTAATAGGAGCGGTTGAAGATGCCGATGCGGCCGCGCTCCGGCAGCGCGGTCGCACAGCGCCAGAGGAAATCGTGGTTGAGCTCGTGGTTGTTCGGCTGCTTGAAGGAATGGACATCGCAGCCCTGCGGATTGACGCCTTCGAAGATCGCCTTGACCGCGCTGTCCTTGCCGGCGGCGTCCATGCCCTGGAAAACCAGAAGCAGCGACCAGCGATCCTGGGCATAGAGCTTTTCCTGGAGATCGCTGAGGCGCTCGCGATTGGCGTCGAGGATCTTCTCGGCCTCGGCCTTGTCGAGACCGCCCTTCTCGTTGGTCTTGAGCGACTTCAGCCGGAATTTTTCCGAGCCATCGACGCGGAACGGCGAAACGAAGGGATCAAGCTCGGCCGCGAGCGTCTTCGACAGCTTCCTGTGCATGACTTTGCTCCTTTTCTTGCCCCTCCTGCGTCAGGCGCCGAACTGGTGCTCGACAAAGGCGGTCACGAAACGCGGCATGTGGGCGGAGAGATCGCCGAGCCCGCGCACCAAATGGATCGCTGCAAGTTCGGGCTGGGCCTGCCGCGCCAGATTGGCTTCGATCCGCGCGCGCATCGCCTCACCCGACATCCCGCTCTGCAAGATTTTGAACATCGCGATCGACTGTCCCGTGACCACGCAATCCCAATGCGCCGCGGGGTGATAATCCTCAGGCGCCAATCCGGTTTCCTCCTCGAGTTCGCGACCGATGCTGCCCGCGATATCGACCTCGTCGCCGGCGATATCGTTCAGATCGGGCGTCCCGGCGGGAAAATAGATGCGGCCCGCATTGGCGGTATGCGACCCCATCTCGCCCAGCACGAAGGCGCCGTCGGCGCAGCGCAACGCGCCCATGCCGAAGCCGTTGAACACGGCCCGGTCCGGGAAGCCCCAATCCCGCCAAGCCAGCATGCTGGCGAAATCGGTCTCGAAATAAGACGCCAGAAAGCGCGCGCCGGTAAAATCGGGATGACGCGCCAGCAGGATGCGGCCGTTCCAGAGCTCCGGCCGCTTGCGCTTGAGGTCCGCGAAATGCGCGTCGATCTCGCCGCGCAGGGCTTGCGCGAACGGCCAGTCCCAGGGCTCGAACTTCAGCTCCAGCGTGGTGATGCGATGGATGACGGCCCCGTCATGACCCGCGCTATTTCGCATTCAGCCCCGTCGTCTTCCTGGCTTGATCGACGAATTTGTTGGTGTAGGTCTTGCTGACGTCGACATTCGCCTTGGCCACATCGGGCGAACCTTCGCTGAACACCGCGAGCACGGCATCCGCTCCCTTGGGGTCCATCTTGCCGGTCTCCGAATACATCGGGATCGTGTTCTTCAGCGCGGCGAGATAGAGCGCCTTGTCCTTGCCGACCATTTCCTCCGGCATTTTCGCCATCACCTCTTCCGGCGTGTGGGCGTGGATCCAGGCGAGCGTCGAGACGATCGCGTTGGTCAGCGCCTGCACCTCGGTCTCGTGCGATGCGACCCAGGCCGTGGTGCTGTAGAGCGCGCCGCCCGGATATTCACCGCCGAACAGGGCCAGCGTATCCGTCTGCGTGCGGGTGTCGGCGAGGATTTCGAGATCGGGGTGTTTGCCCTGCAACACGGTGACGGAGGGGTCGAGCATCACAGCGGCATCGATCTGGCCCTGCTCCATCGCCGCGACCGCGGTCGCGCCCAGGCCGACGCCGATCACGGCGGTGCTGGCCGGATCGAGCCCGTTCTTCTTCAACAGGAACTTCAGGAAGAAATCGGTCGAGGATCCCGGCGCGCTGACGCCGACCTTCTTGCCGGCCAGATCCTTGATCGACTTGATCTCGTTCGTATGCGACGGCGATACCACCAGCACCAACCCGGGATAGCGGTCATAGACCACAAAGGCCTGCAGCTCCTGCTTCCTGGCGGCGAGATTGACGCAGTGGTCGAAATAGCCCGAGACCACGTCGGCGCTGCCGCCGAGCACCGCTCTCAGGGCGTCCGAACCGCCCTTGAGATCGACCAGCTCGACCGACACGCCGGCCTTGTCGAACTCGCCGAGCTCTTTGGCGAGCACGGTCGGCAGGTAGCACAGGCAGGCGCCGCCGCCGACCGCGACCGTGATCCTGCTGGAGGCCGCCGCCGCCAAGCCCGGCATCAGGACCAGCGCGAACAGTGCCCCGGCCAGCCGGCCAAACATTTTTGTCATTGTTTCCTCCGCGCTTTAAGTGCAGCGCGGCAGACTAGAGGAGTGCGATGCACTTGAGAAGGCTGCTTCCCCGTCATTGCGAGCCACCGGGTCGCGCGAATGCGCGCCAGATGACAGGCTGCGCAAAGCAATATACGGCGCCGCAGAGCAAGCAATGATTGCTTCGTCGCTTCGCTTCTCGCAATGACGGCCTCTTGCGTGAGCCTGGTCTACTCTACCCTCGCCCATCGACCGCGGCCGGGCGCCAGACCAGTAGCCGCCGTTCCACCAGCGTCACCGCGACATCGATCAGGATGACGAAAACCGACAACACGAACATGCCGGCGAACACGCCGGCGACGTCGAACACGCCCTCGGCCTGCTGGATCAGATAGCCAAGGCCAGCCGCCGAGCCGAGATATTCGCCGACCACCGCGCCGACCACCGCGAAGCCGACCGAGGTGTGCAGCGAGGAGAACATCCAGGACAGCGCCGAAGGCCAGTACACGTGCCGCATCAACTGGTGCTCGCCCATGCCGAGCATTCGGCCATTGTCTCGAATGGTTTGGCTGACTTCCTTGACGCCCTGATACACGTTGAAGAAGACGATGAAGAACACCAGCGTCACGCCGAGTGCGACCTTCGACCAGATGCCGAGGCCGAGCCAGAGCGTGAAGATCGGCGCCAGCACCACGCGCGGCAGCGCGTTGACCATCTTCACATAGGGATCGAACACCGCGGCGACCAAAGGCTGTCGCGCGAACCAGAAACCGACCATCACGCCACCCGCCGAGCCGATCGCGAAGGCGAGGATCGATTCCCACAGCGTGATCAGGAGATGCTTCCAGATCAGGCCCGAAACAAACCAGGTCACGATCTGGCTGCCGACATCGACCGGATTGGAGAAAAAGAACGGCGGCAGCAAGACTTTGCCGAACAACGGCACCGTGGCCAGGAACTGCCACAGCGCCAGCGCGATAACGGCGACCAGAAGCTGCAGGCAGACGAGTCCGATCCGCGACATCACGACAACCTGTGGCTCATGGTTTGCTGTCATTTTTGCAGGCGTCAGGGCCTGGAGAAGGTGCCGATCAGGCCGGTCGCCTGCTTGGCGTGGCCTTCGAGCGCCTTGAACAGGTCCTCCCGCGTCAGGCCCGGCTGCAAGGCTTTCGGGTCCAGATCGGTCGCGATCAGCGTGAAGGTGTAATGATGCGGCGCCGTACCCGATGGCGTGCAAGGCCCGGTGTAATGGGTGAGTTTCGCGGTCCCGACGCCGCCGACGTATTTGTCGCTCGGCCCCGAAACCTCGCCTTCCGCGAAGCCACTGACCGACACCGGGATGCCATAGGCGACCCAATGAATCACGCCGGCGCCCTGACGCCCCTCGGGATCGATCATCAGAAGCGCATAGCTCCTGGTACCATCCGGCGGGTTGGACCAGTTCAGTGCCGGCGAGATGTTCTCACCGATACAGTTCGGATTCGCCTTGTTGTTGCCGGCGTTCTTCAGCGCCAGCCGCTCGCCGTCCTTGAAATCGGCGGACGACAGCGTGAAGACGCCGGCGGCGCCGGCCCGCCCGGCGCCGCACAGCACGGTCAACGCGACCGCGGCCGGCAAAATCGATCGACATGCAAACATGATACCTCCCGTTCTTTTTGTTCAAGTCTTGCGTCGGTTTGGTGCATCTCCCGTCGGGCAAACCCGCTAGCCCGCGCCTGCGATGTCGGAAGACTGCGCATACCCCTTCAACACTTCAGCCTTGAGAACCCGCCATATCTCGCGGTGAAGTGCGTGGAATTCCTTGTCCAGCCGGACGTCGAAACTGTCGCGCGGGCGTGAAAGCCCCACGCGCCAGTCGCCGATGATGTGCGCGCTGGGACCTGCCGACATGATCACGACGCGGTCGGCGAGCGCGATCGCCTCCTCCAGATCATGGGTGACGAACAGCACCGCCTTGCGGTCCGCGGTCCACAGCTCCAGCAACAGATTGCCCATGATCTGCCGGGTCTGGGCATCGAGCGGCCCGAACGGCTCGTCCATCAAGAGGATCTTGGGATCGCGGATCAGCACCTGGGCGAGGCCGACCCGCTTGCGCTGGCCGCCCGAGAGCATATGCGGGTAGCGCGTGCCGAAGCCGCCGAGGCCGACGGAGACGAGCCACTTCTGTGCGCGCTCCAGCGCCTCCGCCCGCGCGGTGCCTGCGATTTCCAGCCCGATCGCGACATTGTCGAGCGCGGTCTTCCAGGGAAACAGCGCATCGGCCTGGAACAGATAGCCGGCATCGCGGTTCAGACCCGACAACGGCCGGCCGAAGATCCGCACCTCGCCCGCGGCCGGCCGCAGCAGGCCGGCGGCGACGTTGAGCAGCGTCGATTTCCCGCAGCCGGTGGGACCGACGATGGCGACGAATTCGCCCTCGGCCACCGCCAACTCGGCCTTTTCGACCGCGGTATAAAGGCGCGCATCCGCCAGGCGAAAGGCAACTGTCGCTTCCCGCAAGGCGACCGCTTTTGGCGTTGCCATCTCCACGCGCAATTCCTCCAATTCCGATGCTGGCTTAGCGTCTTGCGTGGACAAGTTCAACGAAGGGCCGCAACGTGCTAACGCAGAGCCTCATCCTCCGAAGGAGGATCAGGACTTGAGCGCCAGGAGCCCGCCGCCCGATGCCATCATCGCCGCCGATCGTCTATGCCCATGTCGGCAAGAGCTTTGATGGCGGCCGCGGCGCGAAACCCGTCGTGGCGGTGGACGACGTCTCGTTTGGGGTTGCCGAGGGCGAGTTTCTGGCCGTGGTCGGCAGTTCCGGCTCCGGCAAGACGACGCTGCTGCGGCTGGCGAATCGGCTGATCGATGCCGATCGCGGCACGATCACGATCGAGGGCGAGGACGTCCGCGCCGTCGATCCCGTCCAGCTGCGCCGCCGCATCGGCTATGTGTTCCAGAGCGGCGGCCTGTTTCCGCATCTGAGCGTGGCCGACAATATCGCCATCACGCCGAAACTGATGGGGACCGATCCGGGGAAGGTTTCGGCGCGGATTGATGAGCTGTTGGAGCTGGTGCAGCTCGACGGCGCGCAATATCGCGACCGCCTGCCGCATGAATTGTCCGGCGGCCAGCGGCAGCGGGTCGGCGTGGCGCGCGCCCTGGCGGCACGCCCCCGCATCGTGCTGATGGACGAGCCGTTCGGTGCGCTCGATCCCCTGACCCGCGATGCCCTCGGCGACGATTTTCGCGCGCTTCACCGCGCGCTCAAACTGACCACCGTGATGATCACCCACGACATGACCGAGGCGCTGCTGCTCGCCGACCGCGTCGCCGTGATGCAAGCGGGCCGCCTGCTCGCGTTGGGCACGCCGGCCGAACTCTCCAAGAGCAAGAATACTTACGTGAACGAGCTGTTGCGGACGCCCCGGCGGCAGGCGGAGCGGTTGAATACGCTGCTGCCGCCGCAAGGCGGCGCGGCATGAGCCTGTTTTCCGATCCGCGCTGGGCCGAGGCCCTGGGCCATCTCGGCGATTATCTCGGCAATCACGTCCGGGTCTCGGCCGCGGCACTGGCGCTGGGACTCGTGTTCAGCCTGCCGCTTTCGATCGCCGCGCGCAACAAGCCGTTTCTGCGCGGCCTGCTGCTCGGCTTCGCCAGCATCGTTCAGACGGTGCCGGGGCTGGCGCTGCTCGCCCTGTTCTATCCGCTCCTGCTCGCACTGGCTTCGGTCACGCTCGGCTGGTTCGGCTTCAGCTTCTCGGCGTTCGGCTTCCTGCCCGCGGTGCTGGCGCTCGCGCTCTATTCGATGCTGCCGGTGCTGCGCAATACCATCGCCGGACTGAACGGAGTCGATGCCGCGATCCTGGAGGCCGCCCAGGGTGTCGGGATGACGCCGCGCCAATCGCTGTTTGCGGTCGAATTGCCGCTGGCGCTGCCGATCATCATGGCCGGCATCCGCACTGCGGCGGTCTGGGTGATCGGCACGGCGACCCTGTCGACGCCGATCGGACAGACCAGTCTCGGCAACTACATCTTCGCAGGACTGCAGACCCAGAACTGGGTGTTCGTGCTGTTCGGCTGCCTCGCCGCCGCGATGCTGGCGCTCGCCGTCGACCAGCTGCTGGCGCTGATCGAGAACGGCTTGCGCAACCGCAGCCGCCTGCGGACGGCGTTCGGCGGCATCGGCATCGCGGTCCTGGTCGCGGCCACCCTGGTGCCGGCGCTGGCGCGCTCGCCGTCGAGCTATATCGTCGGCGCCAAAACCTTCACCGAACAATATGTGCTGTCGGCGCTGATCGCGCAGCGGCTGCGCGCGGCCGGCCTCACCGCGACCACCCGGGAAGGGCTCGGCTCCAGCGTGATCTTCGACGCGCTCGCCAGCAACGACATCGACGTCTATGTCGACTATTCCGGCACGCTGTGGGCCAACCAGTTCCATCACAGCGATATCAGGCCGCGCGAGGAATTGTTGAGCGAGCTGAAAACGAGGCTGGCAAAGCAGAACATCACGCTGTTCGGCGAGCTCGGTTTCGAGAATGCCTATGCGCTGGTGATGCCGCGCAAGCGGGCGGAGGCGCTCGGCATCCGCTCGATCGCCGATCTCGCCGCGCATGCGTCAACGCTGTCGATCGCCGGCGACTATGAGTTCTTCTCGCGCCCGGAATGGGCCGGACTGCAAAAGGCCTATGGGCTGAATTTTCGCGCGCAGCGGCAGATGCAGCCGGATTTCATGTATGCCGCGGTGGCCTCCGGCGATGTCGACGTGATCGCGGGCTATACCAGCGACGGGCTGATCGCCAAATACGATCTGGTGGTGCTCGACGATCCCAAGCATGCGATCCCGCCCTATGACGCGATCCTGCTGCTGGCGCCGAAGCGCGTCGGCGACGAGCGGCTGCGGGCGGCGCTGGCGCCGCTCGTCGGCAAGATCGACATCGCCACGATGCGGGAAGCCAATTTGCGCGCCACCGGCAATGACGCATCGTCGTCGCCGGATGCCGTGGCACGCTGGCTGTGGCAGCGGATCGCAGGGCACTGAGGGCGGCATGTAGCGGGATGACTTTTCTTCGAAAGGTCATCCCGCTCTATCTTATTTTGGCGCATGATCTTCCGGAAAATGGTGGCCACTTTTCCGGATCATGCTCCAAGCGCTGTCAGGCCCTCACCTCTTGCCGCTGGAAAAGCACATAGCCGGCGACGAACAGCACGATGGTGGCCGCAATCAGGCCAACGGTCTGCGGCCAGGCGATCATCACGCTTTCACCGAGCGGTAGCGGCGCACCCATCACCGCGCCGCGGAGCTGCGCGAGGAACACCGCCCCCAGCGTTCGCGTGGTCGGCGACAGTATCGCCTGCATCGCCTCGCCGAACAGTTCGTTCGGCGAGATCCGCAACAGGAACTGGGCCCACAGGCCGGTATCCGGCGTCTCCAGCCCGAGCATCGCATAGCGCGGATCCGGCGGCGCGATCACCTGCGCCAGCGCCGGCGCCAGCATCGGCCACAGCACGGTCAGGAACAGCCAGACGCCGAGCGCGACGAGCGCCGCGGTTGCCGCCGAGCGGAACACGATCGAGAGCAGCATCGCCAACGCCAGCCAGACGCCGGCATAGAAGATCGCGATCACCAGGAATACCAGCGAGCGCGCGATCTCCTCACCGCCCGGCGGTACGCCGAGGAAGATCAGGCCGAGCCCGATCACCATCAGCCACAGCGCCGCGAGGTTGATGCCGAGCGTCGCCAGACCAGCGAGGAATTTTCCCGTCAACAGCGCGTCGCGATAGATCGGCTGCGCCAGGATCCGCGACAGCGTGCGGCGGTTGAACTCGCTGTTGACGGAATCAAAGCCCAGCCCGATCGCCATCAGCGGGATCAAAAAGCCCAGGATGGCGACAAAGGACGGCAGCGGATCGCGCGCCAGCGTGAACAGCCGGAGCAGCAGGAACGGATCCTCGGCCGTGTTCTGCCGGAGATTGTCGATCGCGCCGTACAGCGCGGCCAGCGCCGTGAACAGGATCAAGAGTTCGAGCACCAGCATGCGGACGCTCGAGATGTTATCGGACAGCTCCTTGACGAATACCGTGCCGACCCCCTGAAACGGAGAACCCTCACGCCGCATGACGCACTCCTTCCGAAGGCGTTGTCTGGAAGTAGCGGGCATAGATCGCTTCCAGGCTCGGCTCGTCGACCGACAGCCGCAGCAGCGAACCATTGACCGCGACCACGGCGTTGGCCGCATCGGGCCGCACGTCGCGCTCGGCGGTCATGCGGAAGCGATCCGGCGCCAACGTCTCGACCTTGCTGACGCCCGGAATGGTGGCAAGCCGCCGCGCGATGCCGGAGCCTTCGGCCTCCACCTCGACCACGAAGCCGGCGCCGAGCACCTGCACCGCCAGTTCGGAGACCGCTCCCATCAGCACGATGCGGCCGCTCTGGAACAGCGCGACGCGATCGCAGACCCGCTGCACCTGATCGAGCATATGCGACGACAGCAATACGGTGACGCCCTCGGCCTTGAGCTGGCGGATCAGGTCGAGGAACTCCTGCGTGGCCTGCGGGTCGAGCCCGGAGGTCGGCTCGTCGAGAATGGCGATCTCCGCCCGCTTGACGATGATCTCGGCCAGCCCCAACCGCTGCCGCATGCCGCGGGAGAAGGTCGCCACCCGCTTGTGGGCGACCTCGCCGAGCTGGACCCGCCTGAGCGCGTCGGCGATACGCAATGTGCGTTCCGCCACGTCGAGACCCATCAGCTTGGCGGTGTAGGCGAGATTTTCCACCGCCGTCATGTGATCGTAGAAGCCGACCGAGTCGGGCAGATAGCCGACCCGCCGCTTGACCTTGAGCGGCGCGCGCGCCGGGTCGAAGCCGAGCACGCTGACCTTGCCTGCGGAAATCTCCGTCAGGCCCAAGAGCATCAGGATCGTCGTGGTCTTGCCGGCGCCGTTCGGCCCGAGCAGGCCGAACACCTCGCCTTTCCTGATGGCGAAGCTGATGTTGTCGACGGCGTTGGCGTTGCCGTAGCGCCGGGTCAACCCGTCGGCGGTGATGACGATGCCGGCTGACGGCGCGGTTGCTTCTTTTTTCTGCTGTTCGTTCTCAAGTTCGCTCATCGGCGTCCAAACCTCGCAACCGCACCCAACATCAGAAGCAGCGCGACGCCGATCACGCCGGCGCCGACCACGCCCCACACCGTCGAGGTCGCGACCGTGATGCGGAACTGGCTGGAAGCGCTTTCGCCGCGCGAATTGGCGTTGACCGACACCATGTAATCGCCGGCCAGCGATTTATCGCTCGGTGTCACCAGCGCCTGGACCTCGGCGTCCTTGCCTGGCACCAGCCGATCGATGGTTGACGGCTCGAACGTCACCTTCCAGCCGGTCGGAGCCGAGGCGTTGAGCGTGACATTCTCGGCCGGCGCCGTGCCGCTGTTGGTGACGACGATCGGGATCGAGCTCTGCTGGGCCGCGACCGCGCGCGCGCTCAACAATCCGTCGCGGCCGGCGACCTGAAGCTGCGGCTCGCCGACGATGTCGAGCGCGAGATCGGCCTTGGCGGAGGCGTCTTCGGCCTTGACCGTGACGGTAACCGGGAAATGTCCGGCGCCGATCGTGCTCGGCGGCCGCACCTTGAGCTTGATGTCCTTGGACTGCCCGGCCGGGATCGGAATCGAGGACAGTTCCTGGGTGCCGTAGGCTTCGGTGAACGAGGTCTCGAAATTTTCCGGCGCCTGCGCCGCGAAGCTCGCGGTCAGGTCGCGGCCCGAATCGTTCTTGATGCTCAGCGTATATTCGAAGTTCGATTTCGGGCTGCCGCGCAGCGACGGCAGTTGCGGCGTCACCGTGAGCTTCGCCGGCAGCTCCTTGGCAAGCGAGACCACGAGCGGCAGGCTCGCCTGGCTAGCCGCCTGGTTCGTCGCCTGGTTGCCTTGGCCCTCGGCCTTGATGGTCAGCGTCTGCTGGCTCAGCGCGGCGTTCGCCGGCACATCGAGCCGCAGTTGCAGCGGAACGCTGGAGTCCGGCGCCGGCATCGCCGCCGCCACCGGCTGTCCGCCACCCAGAATGGTCGCGGTCCAGCCGCTCGGCACGCCGGCGACAGAGAGCTGGTACTGCTGAGGATCGAGGCCGTAGTTCTGCAACCGCAGCGAAATCGTCGACGTGGTTCCCGGCCTGACCGTGATGGCCGGATAGTCGGTCATCAGATAGAGGCCTTTGATGTCGCGCGGCGTGTCGGCCGCGTGAGCCGTTGCGGTGATCAAACCAAGAGCGATGGCCAAGGAGACAAAGGCTGGGGCGAGAGCGAGCGCTCGCATGATAAACTCCTGCAGGGTGGGGCACGATCAGGCGTCGATGCCGCGTGGGCCGGTGGACCATGGCAGCGGTGCGGCGGCATCATGGAAACAATCGTGACAAAGATTGGGAATTACTCCGCGGGGCCAACCACAAATCGGTGATATCGCCGCTTCCAGCGTCAGACTTTAGGCTTCCGACTTTGGTCGATAAGTCCGTCCGGTGAATCAGGCGGATGCCTCTGGCGCCGGTCGCGGCAACGATCGACGTGTCATTGCGTATCATCGGTTCGGCGCGAAGTGCCGCCCGATGATGAACACCGCAAAACAATCCGTTCCAGCACCTGTGGCGCGATGGATTGCTTCGTGATGGCTGCAATGACGGTCTCATTGCTCATCGAGCACCGTTGCAGGGCCGAGCAAGTGCGCCTCGGCACCTTCGCCGCCTTAATCACATCCCCGGCTCGATCGGCGTCTCGACCTCACCGCCGCTTGCCACCCAATCCTTGAAGGCGCCGACATTGTAGACGTGGCCAAAACCCAGATCTCGAAGCGTGCTGGCGGCGAGCGCGGCGCGACCGCCCGATGCGCAATACAGGATGATGGTCTTGTCCTTCGCGAAATGGTTGTCGTGAAAGGGCGAGTCCGGGTCGGCGCGGAATTCCAGCATGCCGCGGGAGACATGAAGCGCGCCTGCGATCTTGCCGCTGTTCTCGACCTCCGGCGCGTCGCGCACATCGACCACGAGGGTATTGCCCTTGCCGATCATCTCGCGCGCTTGTGCAGGGGTGATCTTCGGCACGGCGGCGTTCGCCGCTTCGAGCATCTGTTTCACGCTTGACGACATCTGGCGCTCCTCGCTTCATCGCAGGACACCGCGATACACCATCGTGCCGTCCCAGACAAACGCGGTCGCCGGAAACGCCGCGATGATGCTGCCATTGACGCGATCGAGCACGGCCTCTCACTGCCGCGCTCACGCTCTATCGAGCGCCGACCCCCTCCAGCTCGCGGGCGCGCGCCTCGGTCACGCTGCGCAGGCACTCTGCCGCTCCGACCCGGGCGATGGTGCCTCGCCCATATCGTAATAAAGGCAATCGGCGTCGCGATACCGGATCCACAGCCGTTGCGCGATGCGCAATTGCTCACGCTGCGCGGCGCCGGCGTCCTTCAGCGCCTGCTGATAGGCCGTGTTCATCCGCCTGTCCCATTCGGCGGTCTTGCCCTGCAGGCACTCGATCATCTCCAGCGTGCCGCCATCGCAGGATTGCGCAGGATCGCCCTGCTCGCCGGCCCGCGCGGCCGGCAGCAGGACAAGCGTGCCGATCGCGAACATCGCGAACGATCGACTCGACGGTTTGAGCACGCCCGATCTCATGCGGCCGGCGGCATCAGGCCGAGCCGCCTGGCGATGATCCTGTCGACCATGCGCTTGGGCAGCCAGGCGGCCACCAGTTCCTGCAGCGGATTCGGTGCGATCTGGGTGCGCACGCTCGGATGCGGCGAGGTCAGCGCCTCGAACACGGATTGCGCGATCTTTTCCGCCGGCAGGCCGCTTGCGCCAAAACTCAACATGTAGGCGCGGACCTTCTGCAGCGCCGGGAAATAGGGCGAGTTCTGATAGGCGGAAATGTCGACCTCCTCGGCCTTGCTCCAGATCGGCGTCTTGACCGCACCAGGCGCGATGATGATGACATCGATGCCGAACAGCATCAGCTCACGGCGCAAGCTCTCGGACAATCCCTCGAGCGCGTGCTTGGATGCCGAATAGGCTGACGTCAGCGGGTTGCCATTGCGGCCCGCCAGCGAAGAGATCATCACGATCCGCCCCTTTGGACCTTGCAGCGAGGGATCGGAGCCGAGCAGCGGCGCAAACGCCTGGGTGGCGACGATCGGGCCGATGACATTGACCTCGATCTGATGGCGGAATTGGTCCGCCGACAGTTCCAGCAGCGGGCCAGCCACTGCGATCCCGGCGTTGTTGACGAGACCCGCGAGCGTTTCGCCGTTCAGCGCGGCGCGGACGTCGCGACCTGCCGCCAGCACCGCGGCCTCGTCGGTGACGTCGAACAGAAGCGGCGTGAAATTGGCGCCGAACTCGCCTCTGAGCCGATCCGCGTCCGCGGCCTTGCGCACGCTGCCGAAGACGCGAAAACCCCTGTCTAAGAGAAGCCTGGCCGACGCCCAGCCGATGCCGGTCGATGCGCCGGTGACGACAACTGATCGCATGGATTGCCCCCGCCTCGTGTTGCCCGATGCACGCCCTCGGCTCACTGATCTAGGTCGGCGCGCGCTATGCCGCAATGCGCGGCTCGCCTTGCGGCGGACACTGTTCAAGAATCTGGATGAGGTCTCAATTCTTGCTTGAGCGTCCCGCGCCTGGGCTTCATCAAGCGCACAACCATGACAAGACTCCGCACGAGGAGTTTGCACTTCAACTTTGTATTGGCTAGGTTTTTTGAATGCAACAATTGACGTGAGGCGGTCAGACCAAGAATATGCTTGAGCGCTCAGTTCTTCGTTCCGGGCGCTGCGGTTGCGTCCGAGACCGTCCCGCAGAGCGACCAACATCTTGAACGACGTCGCCGCGCGCTAACGTCCGATGTCGCGATCTCACCTCGCATTGTGCCGATCAAGCTTTAAATATTCGTTTGCCCGACAGGAGTGCGGCTTCTTCTCGCATCACGTGGAGCTGTCGCCCACCACATGCACGCCGGAGTCCGAAGGTAGCGTGATGACCTTGTTGAAATTCGGGCGTCGCGAAGCTTTGCTCCCCGGGCGCGATGGCGTTGCTTTGATCGCGGCGCTGCCGCTTCAGGTCTGAACGGCGGCGCAGCTTCATCCGCGGATACGGTGCGTGGAGAGTCCCCCTCACACCCGGACGGCTTCGCAATCCGACCTCTCCCCGCATGGCGGGGAGAGGTGCCGCCTAGACGTCGTCTAGTTCTTGCTCTTGTCGACCAGCGCGCCCTTCTTGATCCAGGGCATCATGTCGCGGAGCTTGGCACCGACCTCCTCGATCGGGTGCTGGGCGAGCTTGGCGCGGGTCGCCTTGAACGAGGTCTGGTTGACCTTGTTCTCCAGCATCCAGTCGCGGGCGAACTTGCCGGACTGGATGTCGTTCAGCACCCGCTTCATCTCCTTCTTGGTCTCCTCGGTCACGATGCGCGGGCCGGTGACGTATTCGCCATATTCGGCGGTATTGGAGATCGAATAGTTCATGTTGGCGATGCCGCCTTCATAGATCAGGTCGACGATCAGCTTCACCTCGTGCAGGCACTCGAAATAGGCCATCTCCGGCGCGTAGCCGGCCTCGACCAGCGTCTCGTAGCCGCCCTTGATCAGTTCGACCAGGCCGCCACACAACACCACCTGCTCGCCGAACAGATCGGTCTCGCATTCCTCCTTGAACGAGGTCTCGATGATGCCGGCACGGCCGCCGCCGATCGCGGATGCATAGCTCAGGCCGAGATCATGGGCATTGCCGGAGGAATCCTTGGCGATCGCGATCAGGCAGGGCACGCCGCCGCCGCGCTGATATTCCGAGCGCACGGTGTGGCCCGGGCCCTTCGGCGCGATCATCAGCACGTCGAGATCCGGACGCGGGTCGAGCAGGTTGAAATGCACGTTGAGCCCGTGCGCGAATACCAAGGCCGCGCCCTTCTTCATGTTGTCGTGCAGATGCTCACGGTAGATGTCGCCCTGCAATTCGTCGGGCGTCAGCATCATCACCAGGTCGCCCCATTTGGCGGCCTCGGCCACCTCGAGCACCTTGAAGCCGGCGGCTTCCGCCTTCTTGGCCGAGCCCGACCCCTTGCGGAGCGCAATCGCCACCTCCTTGACGCCGGAATCCTTCAGGTTCAGCGCGTGGGCATGGCCCTGGCTGCCATAGCCGACAATGACGACTTTCTTGCCCTTGATCAGGTTCAGGTCGGCGTCGCGATCGTAGTAAACTCGCATCGTGGTTTCCTTTTGAAGTGAGCCAAAATCGGCCAATAAATCAAGCTTTCAGATCGTCTTGCAGGTCGTCTTGAGCGCCGGTCGGCCGCGAATTTCCGGCGTGGTCTAGAGCATTTTCACCAGGGTTGGAAACCCTCCTCTCGCATGGCCGATGGCGACATCACGCGTCCCTGAAGACCGGGTCGAAGATCCCGACCGGCCTGCTTGTCGGCTAGCCTTGCTCGCCGGATTTCGGTTTGCGCAGCAGGTAGGTGCCATGCAGAGGCGCGTGATAATCCGCCGACAGCAGCGCGAAGCCGGTCTCGGTCAGCATGCGTTCGATCACCCAGCCAAAGGTGGAATATTCGTCCCGCATGTGGGTAGCGACGCTGTCGCGATCGAAATCGTGGTTCTTGATGTTGAAATCCGCCCACTCTCCGACGTCCCGCTCACGGCCGTCGGGCATGCTGACAAAGACGATGTCGCGCAGATAGAAATTGGCGCCCGGTTTCAGCGCGGCAAAAATCCGCGACAGCGCCACCGCCTTCCAGAAATCCGGCAGATGATGCAGCGTGAATTCGCTGACGATGAGATCGTAGGAATTGGGCTGATAGGCGAAACTCAACAGCCCGGCCGACTGGGTGCGGACCCGCGCCCTCCGATCACGGGCGTAAAGGGTGGCCAGCGACAGCATCGCCGGCGAGATGTCGATGGCGTCGACCTCGGCGCCCAAGAGCGCCGCCTCGCAGGCCAGCATGCCGTTGCCGCAGCCGATATCGGCGACGCGCCAGCCCTCTCGCACGCCGAGCATGGCCAGCGCGGCGCGGGCGCGCAGATCGCTGTCGTCGCGATCGCCGCCGTTTTGGCGGTCGCAGATCGCGCCGACAGCGGTACCGAGCCCGAACCGCCGCCGTTCGTCATAGTACCAGTCGCGCGCCAGCATGGCTCACATCCCTTCAGGTCCGCGCCCAATCGCGGCGACGCCGGTCCTTGCGACCTCGACCAGGCCGAGCGGGCGCATCAGGTCGATGAACTGATTGATCTTTCCGGTATTGCCTGTGATCTCGAACACGAAACTTTCGGTGGTGGCGTCGATCACCCGGGCGCGGAACGCATCCGCGAGCCGCAGCGATTCGACGCGATGGTCGCCGGTGCCGCGCACCTTCACCATCGCGAGCTCGCGCTCGATGGCGGGGCCGTACAGCGTCATGTCGACGACGCGGTAGACCGGCACCATGCGGTCGAGCTGGTGCTTGATCTGCTCGATCACCAGCGGAGTGCCGGTCGTGACGATGGTGATGCGGGACAGATGTTTCTGGCTCTCGGTCTCGGAGACCGTGAGGCTCTCGATGTTGTAGCCGCGCCCCGAGAACAGCCCAATCACGCGCGCCAGCACGCCGGGCTCGTTCTGCACCAGCACCGACAGCGTATGGGTCTCGGTCGGGTCGCGGCGTTCCTCGATGAAATAGGCGGATGCGGGCTGGTTCATGGTCGTCCCCTTGTTACTGCGTTCGTCATGCCCGGGAGGGCGGGCATCCAGTCATCGTCGGCGCCTGAGTTGAATACACAGGCCGTGGGGGACTGGATCGCCCGGTCGAGCCGGACGATGACATCGAATGGCTGGCGTCCATCACCCACGTCCGGAACAGATCGAGATCGATATTGCCGCCGCTCAAAATCAGTCCGACGCGCTTGCCTCGGATCTTGGGCTTCTCCTGTAGCGCCGCGGCGAGCGGCGCGGCGCCGGCGCCCTCGGCGAGGTTATGCGTGTCGGTCCAGTACGCCTTGATCGCGAAAGCGATCTCGTCGTCGCTGACCTGCACGATGCGCGAGGCGCCTTCGCGGATGATCGCGAGCGCGTCCGGATCCGGACTGCGCGTCGCCATGCCGTCAGCCAGTGTGTTAGCGGTTTCGGTGGTCACGATCCTGCCTGCCGCAAACGACAGCGCATAGGATGGCGCCAGGGTCGATTGCACGCCGACGATCTCGGTCGACAGGCCGAGCAGATCGCGCACGCGGATCAGGCCGCTGATGCCCGAGCCCTGCCCGATCGGCACATAGATGACGTCGAGATCGGCCGCCTTGCGCAGCAATTCCAGCGCGTAGGTTGCGACCCCCAGGACGAGGTCGGGATGGAACGCCGGCACGATCTGCAGGCCGAGCGCCGCTGCGCGGCGATAGGCTTCCTCGCGCGCGGCCTGAAAATCGTCGCCATGCTCGACCAGCGCGGCGCCGAACGCGGTCATCGCATTGTTCTTTTCGACCGAATTGCCGCGCGGCACATAGATCGTGACCGGCAGGCCGTGACGGCGGCCGGCATAAGCCAGGCTCTGGCCGTGATTGCCGCGCGTCGCCGAAATCAGGCCGGCGGTGCCGGTCCGCGAGGCTTTCAGGCGATCGACATAGACGAGCCCGCCCCGCACCTTGAAGGCGCCGGTCGGGGTGTGGTTTTCGTGCTTGACGACGACGTCGGCGCCGAGCCGCTGCGCCAGTAGCGGCCAGGAATAGGCCGGTGTCGGCGGCATCGCCGCGTGGACGACGCCCTGCGCCCGCTCGAGCTCGGGGAGGTCAAACATCGGCGCGCCCCGCATTGCGGGCGCGCGGCGCACCGGATCGTGCGGCCAAGCCGGACGATGACAGCTCGATTTGCGGCCTCCGATGCGCGATCATGCTCACACCAGCGCCTTGCCGCCGGCGAAGGCCGCTGCAGTGGCTTCGTCGGTGGCCTGCTCGGGCAGCAGCATTTCGTTGTGCGCCTTGCCGGAAGGGATCATCGGGAAACAGTTTTCCAGCGCCGCCACCCGGCAATCGAACAGCACCGGGCGCTTGACCGAGATCATCTCCTTGATCGCGCCGTCGAGATCGGCAGGCTTGATCGCCTGCAGGCCGACGCAGCCATAGGCCTCGGCAAGCTTGACGAAATCCGGCAGCGCCTCGGAATAGGAATGCGACAGCCGGTTGCCGTGAAGCAATTGCTGCCACTGCCGCACCATGCCCATGTACTGGTTGTTGAGGATGAAGATCTTGACCGGCAGCTCATGCTGGACCGCCGTCGACATTTCCTGGATCGTCATCTGCACAGAGGCGTCGCCGCCGATATCGATGACGAGGCTGTCGGGATGGGCGACCTGGACGCCGATCGCCGCCGGCAGGCCGTAGCCCATGGTGCCGAGCCCGCCGGAAGTCATCCAGCGGTGCGGCTCCTCGAAGCCATAGAACTGCGCCGCCCACATCTGGTGCTGGCCGACTTCGGTCGTGATGTAGGTATCGCGGCCGCGCGTGGCCTCGAACAGGCGCTCGATCGCGTATTGCGGCAGGATGATATCCTTGTTGGTCTTGTAGGCCAGCGAGTTGCGCCCGCGCCACTTCGCGATCTCCTGCCACCAGGCTTTGATATCGGGCTTTTTCGCCTCCGCCTTGAACACCTGCAGGAGGTCGCCGAGCACGTTGCCGCAATCGCCGATGATCGGCACGTCGACCTGGATGTTCTTGTTGATCGAAGACGGATCGATATCGATGTGGATCTTCTTCGAGCCGGGCGAGAAGGCGTCGATGCGCCCGGTGATGCGGTCATCAAAGCGCGCCCCGACGCACAGCATGACGTCGCAGCCATGCATCGCCATGTTGGCCTCGTAGGTGCCGTGCATGCCGAGCATGCCGAGCCAGTTCTTGCCGGAAGCCGGATAGGCGCCCAGCCCCATCAGGGTCGAGGTGATCGGGAAGCCGGTGGCCTCGACCAGATCGCGCAGCAGTTTCGAGGCCTCGCGCCCGGAATTGATGACGCCGCCGCCGGAATAGATCACCGGCCGCTTGGCGGCAGCCAGCAGGGCGACCGCCCTGCGGATCTGGGTCGCATCACCCTTGACCCGCGGCGCGTAGGAGATGTGGACATCGGATTTGCGCGGCGGGTGATAGGTGCCGGTCGCAAACTGCACGTCCTTGGGCACGTCGACCACGACCGGCCCGGGCCGCCCGGTGGTCGCGACATAGAACGCCTCGTGCAGCACCTTGGCGAGATCGTTGACATCGCGCACCAGCCAGTTGTGCTTGGTGCAGGGCCGGGTGATGCCGACCGTGTCGCATTCCTGGAACGCATCATTGCCGATCAGGTGCGTCGGCACCTGCCCGGTGATGCAGACCAGCGGAATGGAATCCATCAGCGCATCGGTGAGCGGCGTCACCATGTTGGTAGCGCCCGGCCCCGAGGTCACAAGCACCACGCCGGGCTTGCCGGTCGAGCGCGCATAGCCCTCCGCCGCGTGGCCGGCGCCCTGCTCGTGCCGCACCAGGATGTGCGCGATCTCGTTCTGCTGGAAAATCTCGTCATAGATCGGGAGCACCGCACCGCCAGGATAGCCGAACATGTGCTTGACGCCATGATCGATCAGCGCCCGCACGATCATGGCAGCGCCGGTCATCTGGTTCGCATCATGCTTGGTCTCACGCATCGTCTCACTCATTGGCTTGCTCCACCGGCCTCTCCCACATCGCGCTGTTGCCAGCTGCGTCTTCCCGTTCTCGTGTTGCCGACAATAAAAAAGGGCCCGAAGAGGCCCCATGCGCACCGCCCGAATTTGAATGGCGTTCAGCCATCCCCGGCGGCGCGCCTGGGTACGACTACGAGGAGGAGTTTGGTAATAATATTACGCATGCGCCGCTGCGACTTCCCAAAGGTTGCGCGAACCATAGCGGTCACAGGCCCGATGTCAAGGGAGGCGACCGACTGGCTCGATTTTGTCAGTTTATCGGAGTATCCCACGTCAAGCGAGCGTTTTGTTCCGCAGGCGTGAGCCCCCAATCCTTCAAGATCGAAAAGAACTGACTGGAGCAGGTCGAGCGCCTCGCGCGCCGCTTTTTTTCGAGAGTTCCCGGAGGTCGGCCTCCAGACCCGTGTCACGCCGCCTGGCGCGAAGCCCCAGCAGCTCCTTGGTTGCCTCATCCACCTTGCAGATCAGGATATCGCATACCGCCAAGCAGCAACCCTTCCGCCCAGTCCCTGGCCGCGCCCAGCGTTGCCCATTCGAACTCCGGCAGCTGGTGCCGGAACCAGGTGAACTGTCGCTTGGCGTAGTGGCGGGTGTCGGCCTTGCCGATATCGGCGGCCTGCCCGCGCGACAGTTCGCCCCGGAGATGCCGGATCAGCGCCGGCACGCCATGCGCCTTCATCG
>NZ_JBAURI010000426.1:0-3917 GCF_049581145.1 Bradyrhizobium sp. | reverse complement strand
GCGGCGCGCACTTCGGCGGCGGCGCGCGGATGGGTGGCGTCCACCACTTCGGCGGGCCACGGGGCGGAGCAAGGATATCTCACTTCGCGGCGCGGCCGGGTTTCCACGGTCGGCGTTCGGCTGCGATCCACGGTCCCCGCCCTGGCGGTCACGCTCCGGCGATGAACACAAATAGAAACCTGGGTCGCGGCGGAAACCGCAATGCAGCGAAGTCGGGCCCGGAGCGCGGCGCGACGGCAAGATCGCGAGCGATCCACAACGCGCTGAACTCCCGCGCGGTCGCAGGCGCCCTGCACAATGAGGCCGCGCTGCGCTCTTCGGCGACGCGCACGCGGATTGCTGCGGCGGCGGCCATGGCGGGTTGGCATGACGGCCACGGCCGAGACGGATGGTGGCGGCACCGCAATGGCGGCTATGGCTGGGTCGGCCCGCTGTTCTGGCCATTCGCCTATTACGACATCTATGATTACACGTTGTGGGGCTATGGCTACGACGACCCGTTCTGGGATTACGGCTATGGCGACATCTATGCCGGGATATTCTCGCCCTATGACTACGATAGCCTCGCCGGCTACTGGCCGCAGGGCAGCGGGGGTTATCGCGCCAGCGGCGGAGGACAGCCCCAAGCTTCTCAGGCCGCGCCGACCGATCAGTTGGCGCAGATGTGCGGCGAGGATGGAAGCGACATCGCCGGCCTGCCGATCGATCAAATCCGAGCAGCCATTCAACCCAACGACGCCCAGCGCGCGGCGCTCGACGATCTGGCAAAGGCCTCGGCAAAAGCAGCCGAGGATATCAAGGCCGCTTGTCCGAGTCAGATGGCGGTCACCGCGCCCGCGCGGCTCGCAGCGATGCAGGCCCGGATCGAGGCGATGATAACGGCGGTCGGAACGGTTCAGCCACCGCTACAGAAGTTCTATGACCTTCTCAACGATGATCAAAAAGCCAAGCTGAACGCGCTCGGCCAAGATGAGCGCAGGGATGAACGCAAGGATCAGCGTCGGCCTGAGGCCGCAAAAAACAACAGCGGCGCTGTCATTGGCAGCTGCGAAGCAGCGCAACCCAATGTCGCGCCATGGCCAAGCGCCGAGATCGAGGCCAAGCTCCATCCGACCGAGGCGCAACGCGCCAGTCTTGCAGCACTGCAGGACGCCACCGCCAAGGCGGAGGACATGCTGAAAACGTCTTGCCCCATCGGCGAGGATGCCATCACTCCGACGGCAAGACTTCAAGCCGTCGGCAAGCGGCTGGACGTCATGCTGCAGGCGGTGAAGAGCGTGCGGGCCGCGCTGGACGATTTCTACGGCAAGCTGACCGATGAGCAGAAGGCGCAGTTCGAGGCGATCGGACCGCGCCGCTCGGCTGAGCAATCGAGCATTTCGCCGCGCCATCATCACTACCGCCGCCACGCCAGCATCAACGGAATGATTCGCCGTCTCATTTCCATCGTGAGATGAAGCTTTCCAGCGCGGATGAACCGGCCGGATGCGTCATTTGGGCAGGGGAAATCGGGAGATCCGCGTTCGCCCGCGACGGGGGCCCCTCAGGCTGCCGCTCAACGTCCAGGTCGCGACCCCCGCCCCTGGCGCGAGGACGACGTCGCGCTGGCGCCGGCCATGCCTCTGGAACAGACCTTTGGCGGCTGGAAGATGCCGGCGGCGCGGTAAGACGACGGATGCGTGGCATCGACGCCGCGCATCCCTTACGCGCGGACCGATCTCGCGCACTTCCAGAAAGGTCCGCACCTGCTCATCGCGTGATCTCGCCGCCTCCCGGCTGATGATGGCGTATTCTCAGCTCAACAGAGTTCGCATCCTGGTAGCGGCGTCATAGATTTCGATCTGGAGCATCGGATAAGTCGACTTCAGTTTCCGGCCGGATGCTTCAGCAGCTTCGACAGTATCAAATTCCGACTTGAAATGGCTGTCGACAATCACCACGAAACCTTCGGTCGGAGGCCGATCGGCACGCGGTGGCTTCTTCGGCTCAGGCTCGTCAATCGACAGAACTGGTTTTTTCATTGGAACTCCATCATGCGCCGGAGGCGTCGGCAACCCGGCGCTATCGCCACGTTACACGCTCCGGCCTGTAATCGCCATTTTCGCTGCATCGAAGAACGTGAACGACCGACCCTCTCAACCAAAACTGACTGATTCAGTTCGGGTCGCCGACCGCGGCAGGCGACGCGGCCTGGCTCGGTGCAGCGGCATTCGATACCGGGCTCGGGCTTGGCGGAGCGCCCGGCCCGATATCGATTGTCTTGGCGGTCTTCACGGCCTTGGCCGGCTTCTCGATCGTGAGATGCAGCACGCCTCTGTCGAAATGAGTTTCGACGGCTCCCTCTTCCGGCTCGAAAGGCAAGAATATCGATCGATAGAACGAGTCAGTCCTTATCCCATCTCGCTCCCCACAGGTAGAAGAAAGATCAAGAGAGAGACGCTGGTCCTCAGGCCTGACGGATCTTGATCTGGTTCAAGGCGGCATACCATCACGTGGCTGGCAGCGCCTGTGATGGACGCCCCATGCCGCGTTTCTCAACTCACGACGACTCGCAAAAGCGGAATCAGTGCCTATCTAAGAGGCTGACAAGACGCACAGCACCGCGTCAACGAGGTTGACCCAATGAGTACAATTTACCGCTCGAGCTTCTCCAGCCGTCTAGAACGGCGATGGGCTCAACGCGTTGAAGCCTTGAGACAGCTCGGGCACAAGGTTGCTGCTGCGGGCGAGCGAGCACGGCAATCCATGTTCGATACGGGCGGAGCGCTGGTTCCAATCCCGGTCAGAACGATCGCGAACCGGCGACGACCCGATCAGTCCCGTGATTGATTTCCCAAATCAGAGCCGTTCATACGACCAGACCCGACACGCCGTGCGATTCTGGGGTCATGACAGCGCTCTAGAGGCCTCATTCTTCATAAGCGAAGACGCGTTGAGGCGAATTGAGCCGAATGGCTGTGCCAGCGCGTCGGGCTTTTTGAGCGCATTCGATTCCAATCGGGATTTGATCTGTGCCGCAGCAGCCAAGATCTATGTTCGCGGCAGCAGAGGATCTTACGACCTGGTTGCCGCCAATTTTTGACAACGGCGCGGTTCGGTCGAACTGAGAACACACCTCGGGATCAGCAGACGTGTGCCAGCTTCGCCCGATGAAGCATTCCATGAAATCGACGCCGTGCCGACCCTTCATTCTACGAAGCCGCAGTCCTCTTCCCCTTCGTAAATTGTTTGGTCAGAAAATCCGCCAGCAGCTCGACGCGCGCTGGGCGCGGACCGCCGGGCGGCGTGACCAGATGCACCGCGCCTTCTGGCTGCTTCCAGCCTTTCAGGATCACCTCGACCTCGCCTGCGGCAATTGCGTCGCCGACGATGAAATCCGGCAGATCCGCGATGCCGAGGCCGGCGAGCAGGGCCGGCATCAGGGCATCTCCATTGTTGACACGCAATGGGCCGGCGGGCCGGACGCTCGCCTGCTCGCCGGCCGCGTTGGTATAGTACCAGACGTTCGGCGTTGACAGATAGGCGTAGCCGAAGCACTTGTGCTGCGCCAGATGCATCGGATGGGTCGGCCGTCCGTAGCGCTCGAGATAGGACGGCGCCGCCACGGTGTAGCGCGGCATCGCGCATAGCCGCCGCGCGATCAGCGAGGAATCCGGCAGCCGGGCGATGCGCAGACCGGCATCGAATCCTTCGCCGATCAGATCCACGGTCGCGTCACTCAGATGCAGGTCGATCGAGACCTCCGGATAGGTACTGAGAAATTCCGGCAGCAGCGGCGCCACCTTGTTCACGCCGAATGTCATTGGCACCGCGAGCCGCACCAGCCCGCGCGGCGCCGTCGATTGCGCCAGGGCCTCGCTTTCCGCCGCCTCGCCGTCAGCGAGCAGCCGCGCGGCACGTTCGGACAGGCGCTGCCC
>NZ_JBAURI010000425.1:0-5375 GCF_049581145.1 Bradyrhizobium sp. | reverse complement strand
CGCCATAACGGCAAGCCGGCCTGCACCAGGCGCTCGCACAGCGACGCCACCATGTCGGGCGGACTGGTCGCTGTCCTCGCACCGTCGATCAGCCAGTCGATGATTTTCTGCAGCTCGGCCGCGTTCATGGGGTGATGTTATGCCATGCCGCACATCGGCGATAGCGGCAGTCCGCACTGCGCGCGGCGCGCTCGGCCGTGTCGATGCTCGACCCCATAAAATATAGTGAATTGTACGCCCGAAGCGCTATTTGCCCACCTGCCCCCGGTGCCGCAGCCAATGATCGGCCAGCACGCAGGCCATCATGGCCTCGCCGACCGGCACCGCGCGGATGCCGACGCAGGGGTCGTGGCGGCCCTTGGTCATGATCTCGGTCTCGGCGCCCTGGCGGTCGACGGTCTTGCGCGGGTTGAGGATCGACGAGGTCGGCTTGACCGCGAAGCGGACGACCACCGGCTGGCCGGTCGAGATGCCGCCCAGAACGCCGCCGGCGTGGTTGGACAGAAAGCGCGTTCCGTCATTGCCGGTCCGCATCTCGTCGGCGTTGTCCTCGCCACTGAGCTCCGCCGCGCCAAAACCCGCGCCGATCTCGACGCCCTTCACCGCGTTGATGCTCATCATCGCTGCCGCCAGGTCGGCGTCGAGCTTGGCGTAGATCGGGGCGCCCAATCCCGGCGGCACGCCCTCGGCGACGACTTCGATCACCGCGCCGATCGACGACCCCTGCTTGCGGATGCCGTCGAGATAATCCTCGAAGAACGCGGCCTTGTCCTTGTCGGGACAGAAGAAGGGATTGCGCGCGATCTCGTCGAAATCCCATTTGTCGCGATTGATCTTGTGCGGGCCCATCTGCACCAGCGCGCCGCGCACCTTCACCTCCGGCAGGATCTTCCTGGCGATCGCGCCGGCCGCGACCCGGGTGGCGGTCTCGCGGGCGGACGAGCGGCCGCCGCCGCGATAGTCGCGCAGGCCGTATTTCGCTTCATAGGTGAAGTCGGCGTGGCCCGGGCGGAACTTGTCCTTGATGTCGGAATAGTCCTTGGAGCGCTGGTCGGTGTTCTCGATCAGAAGCGCAATCGGCGTGCCGGTCGTGAGCTGCACGCCGGTCTCGGGATGCACCATCACGCCGGACAGGATCTTCACCACATCCGCCTCCTGGCGCTGGGTGGTGAAGCGCGACTGGCCGGGGCGGCGACGATCGAGATCGCGCTGGATGTCCGCCTCCGTCAGTGCGAGCTGCGGCGGACAGCCGTCGACCACGCAGCCGATCGCGATCCCGTGGCTTTCGCCGAAGGTCGTGACCCGGAACATGTGGCCGAAGGTGTTGAAGGACATGGTGTCCTGCCTGTGCTCGCCTCTGTTGACAATTCGCATCAACGTTGAATGTCAACGTTACGTAAAGTACGCGCTTTTGGCGGTCAAACAAGACTCTCCCACCGACACGGCCGGGCATGACGGCGGATGGTCAGACGTGCTTCGTCTGGCCCCCATCGTTGAACACATAGACGGCGCCCTGCTCGATGAAGAGATCGGCCGCGCTTTGCGGGGTCTCAAAGCCCAGCGACACCATCAGCGCGCGCGCGGTGCCGCCATGCGCCACGGCGACTGTATCGCCCGCAAGCCCTCGGTACCAGTCGCTGACCCGCGCCTGCACCGCTGCGTAGCTTTCGCCGCCCGGCGCTGCCACATTCCACTTGTCGACCAGCCGGCGGCCGTAGAGCTCGGGGTCGCGCGCCTGCGCCTCGGCCAGCGTCGAGCCTTCCCACGCTCCATAGGCGATCTCGCGCAGCCGATCGTCGATCGCATAATCCTGCGGCGGCAGATCGAGCGCGCCACGCACCAGTTCCATGGTGGCGCGGGCCCGCCCCAGGGGGCTCGCGACAAACGGCAGCAAATGCCTGTCGCGGCCGTCGCGCGTCAGCAGGCCGGCCAGCACATCACCGGCATGGATCGCCTGCCGGTGGCCGAGCTCGTTCAGCGCAATATCCTGCGTGCCCTGCAGCCTGCCGATCGCATTCCACGCGGTCTCGCCGTGGCGGATGTAATAGACGACAGGCGCGGGCATGACGGATCAGGCTAGTCCTTGGCCAGCGAAATATCCGGCGCCTCCGGCCGCTTCATGCCGACGACGTGATAGCCGGCATCGACGTGATGCACTTCGCCGGTGACGCCGCGCGACAACTCTGACAGGAAATACAGCGCGCTGTCGCCGACCTCCTCGATGGTCACGTTACGACGCATCGGGGCGTTGATCTCGTTCCATTTCAAGAGATAGCGCGAATCCGCGATCCCGGCGAACGCCAGCGTCTTGATCGGCCCTGCGGAGATCGCGTTGACGCGAATGTTCTTCTCCCCGAGATCGGCGGCGAGGTAGCGCACGCTGGCTTCGAGCGCGGCCTTGGCGACCCCCATGACGTTGTAGTGCGGCATCCATTTCTCGGCGCCGTAATAGGTCAGCGTCAGGATCGAGCCGCCGTCCATGAGCAGCTTCTCGGCGCGCTGCGCGATCGCGGTCAGCGAGTAGCAGCTGATCAGCATGGTTTTCGAGAAATTGTCCGCGGTGGTCTCGAGGTAACGGCCGTCGAGCTGGTCCTTGTCGGAGAACGCGATCGCGTGCACCACGAAATCGATCTTGCCCCATTTGTCCTTCAAAAGATCAAAGGCCGCATCGATGGTCGCGGCGTCGGTCACGTCGCAGTGACCGAGCAAGAGGGCGTCGATTTCCTTGGCGAGCGGCTCGACCCGCTTCTTCAGCGCGTCGCCCTGCCAGGTCAGCGCGATCTGGGCGCCGGCCGCATGACAGGCCTTGGCGATGCCCCAGGCGATCGAGCGGTTGTTGGCGACGCCGAGCACGACACCGCGCTTGCCCTGCATCAGACCTGATATATACGCCATCCGCTTGTCCAATCGAGCTTGATCCGAATTTGAGGTACACCAGCGCCTGTGCCCGGTACAGCCCAAATCGACGGCCTTTGCCGCAAAGCTCAAGGCACGGAATAGCCTGGCCTTTCGAGTGTTATGATCGACGGGGCGGCCGCGCGGTCTGCGAGGTCAGCCAAGGCAACCCAAAAGGCAACCTTGAAGACGAGCCGCAATGAGCGCGTTTCGCCACAGTGTCGAAGCCATGATTCCGGCCCTGCGCCGCTATGCCCGCGCGCTCGCGCGCGACGCCGATATCGCCGACGACCTGGTGCAGGACACGCTGGTGCGTGCGCTGCGCTCGGAACGGCTGTTTCTCGGCGGCGACGTCAGGAGCTGGCTCTATACGATCCTGACCAACCTCAACAAGAACCGGCGCCGCTCGCTGGCGCGGCGGCCGCAATTCATGCCGCTGCTCGACAACAATCCCGACGCCAGCGGCACCGAGGCGGAAGGCCGCGACATCGCGCGCGCGCTGGCGACCCTGGTCGAGGAGCAGCGCGCGGTGCTGCTCCTCGTCATGCTGGAGGGGTTGAGCTACCGCGAGGTCGCCGACATTCAGGGCGTGCCGATCGGCACCGTAATGTCACGACTTGCCCGCGCTCGCGCCCACGTGAAAGCCTCACTTGAGGGCGAACGTCCGGCGCTGCGGCGGGTCAAATGATCCCTGCAAACGGCGTGATGCGTCAATCCAACCCGACCGGAGCTGACAGAGACAACAACCATGACTGACCCGACAATTCCCGTCACCGAAGACGAGCTTCACGCTTATGTCGACAACGAGTTGCCCACTGAGCGACGCGGCGATGTCGAGGCGTGGCTCGCAACGCACGCTGACGACGCCGAACGGGTGCAATCATGGCGGGCAATGGCAGAGGCGCTGCACGCGCGCTACGATTCCATTGCCAACGAGCCGGTGCCGCAGCGGCTCGATCTCGAGCGGCTGGGACGAGAGCCGCGCCGATGGATCTATGGCACGATCGCCGCGAGTTTCCTGGCCTTCGCAGCCGGCGGCGGCGCCGGCTGGCTGGCGCATGGCGCGGCCGCCACGCCGTCGACGTTCAAGAGTTTTACCGTCGACGCGCTGGATGCGTATCGGCTCTACGTCGTCGAAGTCCGTCACCCCGTCGAGGTGCCGGGGAGCGAACGCACGCACCTGCAACAGTGGCTGACCAAGCGCTGCGGCTGGGCGGTTCGCGCGCCGGAATTGGACGCAACCGGCTTGAAGCTGGTCGGCGGCCGGCTGCTGCCGGGACCGACCGGACCGGCGTCGTTCCTGATGTACGAGAGCGCGAACGGCGAGCGCTTCACGATCTATACCGCCAAGGCGATGACCGAGGCGACGCAGATGCGCTACACGAGCCGGGATAACGAGGGCGCGCTGTTCTGGGCCGACGACGGGGTCGGCTATGTCGTCAGTGGGACGAGCGACCGCGAGCGGCTGACCCAGGTGGCGCGTCTGGTCTACGATCAGACCGAAAAGCCCGAAAAAAGCGGTGGATGAGGACGCCTGATCAAGCTCTAGTCGCGGCGTCCTAATTCGGACATCGAAAATCTGGAAACAAGTCATCAACGCGTCTCAATATCGCACCCGTTATTCACGAGAAAATGAGCAGCGTTCGATCCGCCGATCGACGCAAGCGGTCTCGAGTTGGGGTTTTGTACCGCGCTGGTCCCCCTCTCGAGACCGCACCCTTTTTCCCGTGAGTATTCGGGTGTTGCCGCGAGTATCCCGGTGCTCCCGTGAGTATCTTGGTGTGGTCGCGTGACGCTCAACGCGGGGTTGCGATCACTGTCCTTTGCAAGTCAATCAAAACGCACAATCGAAGCTTGCGTTGACCGAACCTTGCGTTGACCTGCCTCCTTAACTCCAACCTCGATGTGACCGCCGCAATCGATGCGGCGATAAGAGAGCGCGACACATCCGCTCCCTCAGCCCAACTCACTGCGCGGATTATAGGGGTGCGAATCACGCCATTTCTCCATCAATGCCTCGAGCTCGGCATCGTTCCCGTCGGGTAACATGATGCGGGTGGTGACGAAGAGATCTCCGGATGTACCGGTCGCCTTGGGCAGGCCCTTGGCCTTGAGGCGGAAGGTGCGGCCGCTCGAGGTATTCTTTGGAATCGACAATTCGACCGCGCTGCCGAGCGTCGGCACGCGCACCTTGCCGCCAAGCACGGCCTCGTAGAGCGTAATCGGCAGCTCGATCCTGAGATCGCTGCCGTCGACCTTGAACAGCGGATGCGGCGCGATGTTCACGGTGATCAGGAGATCGCCGGGCCGATGGCCGGGCGCGGTCTCGCCCTGGCCGCGCAGCCGGATCTGCTGGCCATTGGTGACGCCGGCGGGAATCTTGACGTTGAGCTCCTTGCCGGTCGATAGCCGCACGCGCCGTTCTGCACCCTTGACCGCCTCCTCGAGCGACACGGTCATGGCGACCGACAGGTCGAGAT
>NZ_JBAURI010000424.1:0-2018 GCF_049581145.1 Bradyrhizobium sp. | reverse complement strand
AGTGATAGGCGCGCGAGCGCGCCTGATCGTGGGAAAAGTAGCCCCAGGCGTCGCCGGTCTCGCTGTAGTCTTCCCGTACCGTTCCCCACTGGCGCTCGCTGAGGTAAGGCCCCCACAACTTCCACTGGATCCCGGCGTCCCGGCTTTGTTGAAGGCGCGACTGTTCCGCCGTCCCGGCGCGATCCGTGATTGCCGTCTCGGACATCGTCTTCCCCTCCGTGGTACTGCGGACTATCTCGCCCGGCGGCTCGGTACAATCAAATGCCTGCTGTGGATGCCGCCGAGCGAGCAGAGGCAGGAAATATCATTTTGGTCGATTCCACGGAATGCGGCATTCGGAATCTGTCGCCGAGTTCTCGTACAAGCTCACGCGCCACGCATCGATCGGACCAATTGGTGAAGGCGTAGGCTTGCTGGAAAATGGGGTTGGGATGCACCCTGCCTGAATCGCAACAGGAAAGCGGGCTTTCGGTTGGCGCCGGGGGCCCCAGGGAGCATCCCAATGCAAAGATTATCCGCGCCCGAGCGCACGCGCGAGGAGCTTCGCGCCTTGATGAACGGAGACTTGGGGACGGCGGCCGGACGGGGCGATCTGGTCCGCCTGGCGCTGCGGCTGATTGTCGAAGAAACGCTGGAGGGCGAGGTCAGCGACGCCCTCGGCCGCGAGCGCTACGAACGTGGCGAGGGCGAAAAGCCCGGCTACCGCAACGGGTATCGGACGGGCAAGGTGAAGACGGCAGAGGGCGCAGTCGAATACGCCGCGCCGCAGGTTCGCGACACGCCCGAGCCGTTCATCTCGAGCGTGCGCGCGGCGTTGGCGGGACGCACGAGGGAACTCGAGCGGCTGGCGGTGGAGCTCTACGCGCGCGGTTTGTCGACGCGCGACATCGAGGATGCGTTCACCGACGAGACGGGCAGACGGCTTCTGTCGCGGGCGGCGGTGAGCGAGATCACCGAGCGTCTGTGGGCCGAATACGAGGATTTCTGCAAGCGCGATCTTTCGGAGCACGCCGTCGTCTACCTGTTCGTCGACGGAATCGCCGAGCGGCTTCGGCCAGGCCAGCGGCGTGAGGCTGTGCTGGCTGCCTGGGGCGTCGGCGAGGACGGACGCAAGGTCCTGCTTGGGTTGATGGCGGGCTCCAAGGAGGACGTCGAGACGGTGCGCGCGTTCTTCCAGGACCTGCGCGCCCGCGGGCTCGGCGATCCGCTGCTGATCGTTTCCGATGGGGCGCCTGGGATCATCCGGGCAATTGAGGAATGCTTTCCGCGCTCGGCGCGCCAGCGCTGCCTGGCGCACCGGATGCGCAACCTCGCGGCCAAGGTCCCCACCGACCTGTGGCCGGAGTTCAAGACGCGGGTCGCCGCCTGCTATCAGGCGCCCTCGCGGGCGATCGCGCGCCAACTGGCGGCGGGCATCCGCGCCGACTACGCCGATGTCCTTCCGAGCGCGTTCGCCTGTTTTGACGACGACTTCGGGGCCTGCATCGCCCACCTGCGCCTGCCGGTCACGCATCGGCGCTTCGCCAGGACGACCAACCTGCTCGAACGGCTGTTCGTCGAGGAACGGCGAAGGCTCAAAATCATCCCCAACGGCTTCGGCGAAAAGCCGGTGCTCAAACTCATGTTCGGCGCGCTCATCCGCGCTGCAGAGCGCTGGCGCGGCCTGCGCTTCACCGAGTTCGAGCTGCGCCAGATCGCCGCCGTCAGAAAGGAACTCGACCAGGAATACGAGGACTCGATCACGCCGCTGGCAAGGTCATCCCAGCCCCGCGTTTCCAGCAAATCCGCGCCTTGACCGCCCCGTCGTCGAGCACACGGGCTTTCTCAGCCGTCTCGCACATCTGTTCGACGGTGATTGAATCGAGATCGGCGAGAAAGGTTTCGCCCGCCTTCCGCACGGCCGGATCGATCACCCGCTCAAGCAGGATCGAGTTGGCGCCGAGATCTTCCGGATCGGCGGTGCTCAGCGACATCGCGGTGCGCACGATTTCGCCGACCGTGATCCGCCGGCGCTCGCG
>NZ_JBAURI010000423.1:0-1523 GCF_049581145.1 Bradyrhizobium sp. | reverse complement strand
GCCAAGGGTCGCCTGCATGAAAAGATGATCTGGCTCTCGAGGGATCATCGTCCGCTCCAATCTGTGACAGATGAAAAGCTGCTGGTGGAGTCCGACGGCAAACTACTGTACCTTGGCGAGGAAGAGGAGTTCAATGTCAGCTTGCCGTTTTGGGATCAGAACCTTCGGGATATCGTCGAGGCTACTTCGACAAGGTCTTTTGGCCGAATGTCGCACGAGGTTCTCCTTCTGAGAGGATTCGCCTCGAAGTTTCGCGAGATGAAGCTCTCATTCAAAGTTGGTGGAGGAGACCCCAAAGCGATCGCTCTCGCTTGCTACGGTGAACTTGTTGGAATTCACCGCGATCTCATCAGCGAATAGAACGAAGTCGTCCCCAGACTTTTAGAATCGCCTGCAGGCAATCCGGGAGCTCCGGATTGAGGCGCAGCTTTGCAGTATATATATACCGCATATGCAGTATAATATCACTGCAATGCTCTCTCTCCGTTCCGGGCTCCGCCGCAAGCTGCTGACGTTCTTCTACGTTAACCGCTCGGCGCGTGTCTATGTCCGCCAGTTGGCGGCCGCGCTGGACGCGGACTCGACCAACGTCTCGCGCGAACTCGCGCGCCTCGAACATGAAGGGTTCCTGCGCTCTGAAACCGAGGGCCGCCAGCGGTATTACAGCGTCAACGCCGCCTATCCGTATCTCAAGCCGGTCTTTGCCCTATTGCAGGGCTCGGTTGGTATTGAACCAACGCTGAAGCGCGCACTCCAGGGGATTCCCGGGATCGAATCCGCCTGGATTTACGGATCGTTTGCGAAAAACGAGGCCAACGGGGCCAGCGATATTGACGTTTTGATTATCGGCCGGCCGGACCAGACGCAGCTCGCATCCGAAGTCCGCAAGGTCGAAAAGGCTCTGCGCCGCGAGATCAACTACACTGGTCTCACTTCGGGCGATCTCAAAAGACGACTTGCGGCGCGCGACGCATTCATCGCCGACATCTGGAACGGAAAGCGCATCGAGTTGATTGGCCATGGCCACGACCAAACCACAACCAGTGAATCCGGACCAGGTGAAGCAGTTTCTGGCGGACGCACGGAAGAAGGCCGCCGCCGCGCGAAAAAACCTGGCGATCGACGAGGAGACCGCCCATCAAACGGCCTACGAGGCCATTCTCAAGGCGTCTCTGGCCCTCATGTTGAGCCACGGCCAGCGTCCCCGCGCCCAACTCGGACATCACATCGCAATCCTCGAGTTCGCGCAGAAGCATCTCGATCCCGCTCTGGCGCTTACCTTCGATCTGTTTGACCGCATGCGCCGCAAGCGAAACATTGCCTTCTACGACATCGCCGTCATCAGCGAGGTTGAGGCCGAAGAAGCGGTTCGGACGGCGGAAGACTATCTCAAAGTCGTTGCCGTCGACATTCGGACCAGAGCTTCATAGAGCCTGCGCACTTTCCGCGGCCCGGAGGCGCGAAAGCTGAGCAATTCCAGGCCGCGTCTTCAGCGGACTAGAACATTTTCGGGAATTGTGTAG
>NZ_JBAURI010000422.1:0-4411 GCF_049581145.1 Bradyrhizobium sp. | reverse complement strand
GATCGCGGGCGTCGGCGGCCTTGCCACACGGCACGATTCCATGGCCGCGGGCGAGCTTGGCGCCGACTATGTGCTGTTCGGAGAGCCCGATGCGCGCGGCCAAAGGCCCGCAACCGAAGCCATCGTCGAGCGGCTGCAATGGTGGGCCGAACTGTTCGAGCCGCCTTGCGTCGGCTATGCCGCCTCACGCGAGGAGGCCTTCGAATTCGTCAAGGCAGGCGCGGATTTCGTCCTGGTCGGCGAGGTGATCTGGGCCGATCCGCGCGGCGCGGCCGCCGCACTTGCCGGCATGGGTGAGGCACTCCGCCAAGCCTATGCGGCAACGCCCGCCCCCGCCACAGCCGGACAGTGACGCTTGCCGATGAAGACCCTTCGCTCATTCTCCATCCTCGCGGGCTCGCTGCTGCTGGCGAGCAGCGCGTTCGCGCAGATCCAGCTGACGCCGCCGGTTGCCCAGACGCCGGCCGCGAAGCCGAAGCCGAAGCCGGTCGTGGTTCCCAAAAAGCCCGCGGCCGAAACGAAAGCTCCGGCGACGACGCCGCCGACGGCGACCGTGATCCCCGCCCCCGCTCCTAATGATCCCCGTGTCGACCTGGTCTATGGCGCCTTCCAGCGCGGCGAATACCGCACCGCGCGCGATCTCGCCATGACGCGGGCGCAGGCCGGCGACCCCAAGGCGATGACGATGCTGGGCGAGCTTTATTCAAACGCGTTGGGCACCAAGCGCGATGATGCAAAGGCGGTCGACTGGTACAAGCGCGCCGCCGACAACGGCGATCGCGAAGCGATGTTCGAACTGGCGATGATGCGGTTCGAAGGTCGCGGCGGCCCTACCGATCGCATGGAAGCCGCCAGATTGCTGGCATCCTCGGCCAAGCTCGGCGAACCCAAGGCCGCCTATAACCTCGCGCTGCTCTATCTTGACGGGCAAACCCTGCCGCAGGATCTCAGACGATCCGCGGAATTGCTGCGATTGGCCGCCGATGCCGGCAACGCGGATGCGCAATACGCGCTCGCCACTTTCTACAAGGAAGGCACCGGCGTTCCAAAGGACCTCGAAAAGGCCGCCGAGCTGTTGCAGATGGCAGCGCTGGCCGACAATGTCGACGCCGAGGTGGAATACGCCATCGCGCTGTTCAACGGTACCGGCACGCCGAAGAACGAGCCGGCCGCAATCGCGCTGTTGCGCAAGGCGGCCAAGCAAAACAGCCCGATCGCGCAGAACCGACTGGCGCGCGTCCTGGTACTGGGACAGGGCGTGCCGATGGACAGGATCGAGGGGCTGAAATGGCATCTCATCGCCAAGACCTCCGGCAAGGGCGACCTGATGCTGGATGAGGTGTTTGCCCAGCTCAGTCCCGAGGATCGCAGCAAGGTCGAGGCCTTGGCGCACCGCTGGCTCGGCGACCAGGTCGGCATTAGTCAGGTCGGCGTTAGTCAAGTCGGCAGCAAGCAGGCCGGCGGCAGCCAAGCCGGCAGTAAATGAGCCGCTTGACGCGGGCTCCCGGGCAAGGCACCCAGTCCCTGTTTCACCTCTCCTGAGCGGACAGGATGGCGCGCCACCGTGGTTCGCCCCCTGTTGAAACCGTGACTCCTCCCCACCCCACTCCCGGGGGCAGGGAGCATTCTTTCCTGGACCTACGGTCAGACCAAGCCCAATGCTGCATTCAGCCCTCATCAACGTCATGGTCAAGGCCGCGCGCCACGCCGGCCGCAATTTGAAGCGCGATCTCGGCGAGATCGAGCATCTGCAGGTGTCGATGAAAGGACCGGCCGATTTCGTCTCGCTCGCCGACAAGCGTGCCGAGGAGATGCTGTATACCGATCTGACCAAGGCGCGGCCGGGTTACGGCTTCATCGGCGAAGAGGGCGGATCGCGCGAGGGAAACGACAAGAGCCATACCTGGATCGTCGATCCGCTCGACGGCACCACCAATTTCCTGCACGGCATTCCGCAATTTGCGATCTCGATCGCGCTGCAGCGCGAGGACACCATCATCGCCGGCGTGATCTACAATCCCGCCAATGAGGAGCTGTATCTCGCCGAGCGCGGCAAGGGCGCCTTCCTGAACGATCAGCGGCTACGCGTCGCGGGCCGCCGCAAGCTCTCCGACTGCGTGGTCGCCTGCGGGCTGCCGCATATCGGACGCGGCGACCACGACTTGTCACGACGCGAAATGACGGAAATCCAGACCAGGGTGGCGGGCCTGCGCCGCTTCGGCGCTGCTTCGCTCGACATGGCCTTCGTCGCCGCCGGCCGGCTCGACGGCTATTGGGAACGCAACCTGAAGGCCTGGGACATGGCGGCAGGCCAGATCATCGTGCGAGAGGCTGGCGGCATCGTCTCGGGCATCGCGGGCGATGACGATGCGCTGAAGACCGGCAACGTGATCTGCGGCAACGAGCACATCCACGCCGAGCTGGTGAAGATCCTGAAGCCGCTGGGGGACTAGCTTGGCTGGCTACTGCGGCGGCAATGGAAAGAACTTGCTGGTACGCGACTGGTACGCTCGATAGCCGTCGCCGCGGGAGCGCAGCATCTGTGCCTCCAACGGAGGTATTCCGGTAACGTATACCAGAATCCAGTACATAAAGACCGGCGCGAGCAGCGTCGCGAAGCCCCAAGGGTAGTCACGCGGGAACTGGGGTGAAAGGGCGATGACGGGATAGGCCAGCCATCCCAGCCATTCGAAGAAATAATTCGGATGCCGCGACCAGCGCCACAGGCCGACATCGCACACGCGTCCGCGGTTGGCCGGATCGCCGCGAAAAGACCTGAGCTGGGCGTCGGCCAATGCCTCGCCGGCAATTCCAACCAAAAGAATCAGTGCCCCCAGATAGTCCTGCCCGCGCAGCGACGCCTGCGGAAGGCGTGAGGCGAGGAATATTGCAAACACCAGCGGCACCGATCCCAAAGCCTGGTTCTGCAGAAAGAGGAACATGCGCCACGCCGCATCGGCGCCCCATTCGCTGGCGAAGGCGGCATAACGGGGATCATCCGATATTCCCGCGCTACGCACCGCGATGTGGATGCCGAGCCGCAGCGACCAGATCGCAACCAGGGTGGCGACCATCCATTGCCGCTGGTTAGGAGCTGCGCCGGCAATCGGCCACAGCGCGCTCGCGAGCCCGACCGATCCGACCGCGAAAGTCCAGATGGTATCAACCCAGCCGGAATTACCGGTGCGCTGCTGCACGGCCCAGGCCAACGCCATCAGGATGGAAAGCGCCAGAGCCATGGCGACAAGAGCTTCCAGACACAAGACAGTCATGAGAACCCTCGATCAATCCCACAAAATCACCTCTCGTGGGTCAAATACGCGAGATGCCACGGCCGGTTTCAACCCGACTTTCCGGTCGGCTCGGTGAAATGGCGGCGATCAGAGCTTTTTTCCCGCTGCCGCTGTGCCATAGTGGGCGCGGCAAGATCAGTTCCCTACAACGGATGTCAGTCAGAATGCCTTCGGGTCCCTCTTCCCGCTCCGCGATGGAGATCGAACTCAACAAAATGTCCACGCCCAGGATTTTTCTGGTGCGGATGCTGGTGTTCCTGGTGCTGTGCGCACTCGTGATGGTTGTGCTCTACAGGCAGATCTTCGCCGCTTTTCTGGCCAATCCCGGACTCAACGCGCTGATCGGCGTGGTGGCGCTGATCGGCATCATCCTGTCGTTTCGCCAGGTGATTCGGCTCTATCCGGAAGTCGCCTGGGTCAATAATTTCCGCGTCGCCGACCCCGGTCTGGCTGTCGACCGCCATCCGACCTTGCTGGCGCCGATGGCGGTGATCCTCGGCGGCGAGCGCACCGGACGGATGACGATCTCGCAGCAGACCATGCGGCATCTGCTCGATTCGATCGCGACCCGGCTCGACGAGGCGCGCGATATCTCCCGCTACATGACGGGGCTGCTGGTTTTTCTCGGACTGCTCGGCACTTTCTGGGGCCTGATCGAGACTGTGGGTTCGGTCGGCAAGGTGATCGACGAACTCAAGGTCGGCGGCGACGCCGGCGCGCTGTTCGACACGTTGAAAAGCGGTCTGGCGGCGCCGCTCGGCGGCATGGGCATTTCCTTTTCCTCCTCGCTGTTCGGGCTCGCCGGTTCGCTGATGCTCGGCTTTCTCGACCTGCAATCGAGCCAGGCGCAGAACCGCTTCTACACCGACCTCGAGGACTGGCTCGCCGGCACCGTACGCGAATATGGCGGTGAAGGCAGTCCGGGCAACGTTGCCAGCGCCGGAGGCATCGGTGCCGACGTACAGGCCGCGGTCGATCGGCTGCGCGCGGCGATGGAAGACAGCGGCAGCGGCTGGCGCGCGCCGACCGCGGCGATGTCCAACCTCGCCGAAGCGATCCAGGGGCTGGTGGCGCATATGCGGACCGAGCAGCAGATGATCCGGGAGTGGGCCGACGGC
>NZ_JBAURI010000421.1:0-1577 GCF_049581145.1 Bradyrhizobium sp. | reverse complement strand
CCGCAAGGTCGACGTCAGGCTGGAGCTGGTCTGGCGCAAGCCGCCGACCCATTTCAATCCGAAGCTGGTCGACGCCGTGGAACATGCCGCCAGCACGCTCGGCTATACGCACCGCCGCATCACCTCGGGCGCCGGCCACGACGCCTGCAACCTCAATACCAAGATTCCGGCGGCGATGGTGTTCGTGCCCTGCAAGGACGGCGTCAGCCACAATGAGCTGGAGGATGCCACGCAAGCCGATTGCGCGGCGGGCGCCAATGTCCTGATGCATACCGTGCTGGCACTGGCCGGCGTCGCGTCCTGATCGAACGAGAACATGGAGGCTCGCCTTGCGCGGAGTATTCGTCGACGCCAATGAATCGCTGGCCGATATCTTCGAACGGCTGCAAAAATCCGGCGATCCCGTCGTGCGCATCCATCGCGATCCCGACATCCGATCGGATCGATACCCTGAAATCCTCGACGGCGCCGAGATCGCGGTCGTCGATCACACCGCGCTGCCGACCGATGTCGCGCGAAACTGCACCGGTCTGAAGCACGTGGTGTTCCTCGGCACCGGCGCGCGCAGCTACATGAACCCGGAAGAGCTCGCCGAGCTCGGCATTGCCGTGCACCTGATCAAGGGCTATGGCGACACCGCGGTCGCCGAATCCGCGATCGCGCTGATGTGGGCCGCGGCGCGCGGGCTGGCGCAGATGGACCGCGAGATGCGAGGCGGCAACTGGCTGCGCGAGGACGGCATGCAGCTCACCGGCAAGACGCTCGGTCTGATCGGGTTCGGCGGCATCGCCGCCGAAGTCGCCCGCATCGCGCTCGGCTCAGGGATGAAGGTGATCGCCTGGAACAGATCGGCGAAAATCCATCCGGGCGTGGAATTCGTCGAGCTTGATCAACTGCTCGCCGACAGCCACGTCGTCTCGCTGCATCTGTTGCTGAACGACGACACCAGAGGATTCATCACCCGCCAACACATCGCCGCGATGCGGCCGGGCGTCATCCTCATCAACACTGCGCGCGCCGCGATCATCGACGAGACCGCGATGATCGACGGCTTGGAGTCCGGCCACATCCGCCACGCCGGCCTCGACGTCTTCAACATCGAGCCGCTGCCGAAGGATCATCCGTTGACAAGATTGCCGAATGTCACGCTGTCAGCGCACTCCGCCTTCCGCACCCCGGAAGCCAGCGAGAATCTGATTCAAGCCGCGTGGGAGCATTGCCGCAGGATTGCAAAAGACGCCTAGGGTCGGCCAGGCGCAGCGTGCCCACCTTCCATCCCCGATCGTTGCTGCAATAGTGGCACGCTGCGCTTAGCCACCCTACGGTCCACGCCGTCATTGCGAGCGAAGCAAACCACGGCGCCGCAAGGGGAGACATGGATTGCTTCGTCGCTTCGCGCCGCCCAATGACGGAGGAAGCGTCGAGGACGCTATGATGGCGGCTCCCTAATCGGAAGTTGCGTGGCTTTCCGAGCCTAAGCGGCTGATAATATTTGCACAACCTTGTTTCAGGCATGTTTTATGTAGCCATGTAATTTAGTGATTTTAGCTTGACGAGGTGAGTTGCTCATGATTCAA
>NZ_JBAURI010000420.1:0-12790 GCF_049581145.1 Bradyrhizobium sp. | reverse complement strand
ATCAGCGCGGTCTTGCCCGAGCCGACCGGACCGCCGATGCCGACCCGCGCCGCGCCGGCGCCTTCTGTTGCCGCGCGTGACGCGTCGTGACCACCACGCAGACTGTCGAGCATCGTTTCACCTCAACATATAGCGGCGGGCCAAAGGCAGTTCGCGCGCCGGCTCGCAGGTCGCAAGCCGGCCGTCGACGAAGACGTCGAAGGTTTCGGGGTCGACCGTGATCTTCGGACAGACATCATTCCACAGCATGTCGCGCTTCGAGAGCTTTCGCGTATCGCGCACCGGCAGCAGGCTCTTCGACAGGCCCAGCGCGCCGGCGAGATCGCGCTCCAGCGCCAGCGGATGCACGAAGCACGACGACAGCGCGGCCGGCGCACGCCCGAATGCGCCCCATTGCGGACGCATCAGGATCGGTTCGCAGGTCATCAACGAGGCGGCGCTGTCGCCCATCGCACCCCAGGCGATGAAGCCGCCCTTGATGACGAGTTCGGGCTTGATCCCGAAAAAGGCCGGCCGCCACACCACGATGTCGGCAATCTTGCCGTCTTCGAGCGAGCCGACATGATCCGCCATCCCGAACGTCCTGGCGGCATTGATGGTGTATTTTGCGATGTAGCGGCGGATGCGCGCATTGTCGCCAAGCCCGGGCTTCTCTTCCGGCAACGCGCCGCGCTGATCCTTCATCTTCGAGGCGAGCTGCCAGGTCCTGCAGATCACCTCGTGAATGCGGCCCATGCCCTGGCTGTCGGAGCCGAGCATCGAGATCGCGCCGATGTCGTGCAGCACGTCCTCGGCCGCGATGGTCTGGGCCCTGATCCGGCTCTCGGCGAACGCCACATCCTCGGGAATGGCGGGGTTCAGATGATGACAGACCATCGTCATGTCGAGATGTTCGTCGAACGTGTTCACCGTGTACGGATTGGTCGGATTGGTCGACGACGGCAGGCAATTCATCTCGCCGGCGATGCGGATGATGTCGGGCGCATGGCCGCCGCCGGCGCCTTCGGTGTGATACATGTGAATGGTGCGGCCGCCGATCGCCTCCAGCGTGTTCTCGACAAAGCCTGACTCGTTCAACGTGTCGGTGTGGATCTGGACCTGGAAGTCGTAGTCGTCGGCGACCCGCAGGCAGGTGTCGATCGCCGCCGGCATCGAGCCCCAGTCCTCGTGCAGCTTCAGACCCATGACGCCGGTCTCGAGCTGTTCGACCATCGGCGGGGCGCGGTGCGAATTGCCGCGGCCGAGAAAGCCGAAATTCATCGGCCAGGCTTCGGCCGCCTGCAGCATCTTGCCGGTGTTGAACGGACCGCCGGAATCGATGCCCACCGTGATCGGGCCGAGCGAGCCGCCGATCATCGTGGTGATGCCGCTGGCGAGCGCATGCTCGACAAGCCCTGCGCTGTCGAAATGCACGTGAACGTCGATCGCGCCGGGGGTCGCGATGAGCCCCTCGCAATCCCTGACCGTGGTTCCCGTGGAGACGATCAGGCGCGGATCGACGCCGTCCATGATGGCGGGGTTGCCGGCCTTGCCGATGCCGACGATCCGGCCATGCCGGATGCCGAGATCGGCCTTGACGATGCCGATGACGGGGTCGATCACCAGCACGTTGCAGAGCAGGAAATCGAGCGCGCCCTCGGCGCTGGTGATCCCGGCCATGCCGATGCCGTCGCGCAAGGTCTTGCCGCCGCCATGCAGGCATTCATCGCCATAGACCGCATGATCCTTCTCGACCACCGCGATCAGCGAGGTGTCGCCGAGGCGCACCGCGTCGCCGGTGGTCGGGCCGTAGAGTGCGGCGTAATCCCGCCGGTCGATCGTTACCAAGTCGCAGCCTCCTTGTTCAGGCTCCGCGGAAATCGCGCGCTTTCGCCCGCGCCAGCGCCGCATCCCGCACAAGCGGATCGGATGCGAGACCATTGGTGAGATTGTTCAGCCCGGTCAGTTCATTCCTGCCGCCGAACTCGACCAGCGAGACGTCCTTGGACGCACCCGGTTCGAACCGCACCGCCGTGCCTGCGGGAATATCGAGCCGCATGTTGAACGCGGCGGCGCGGTCGAACTCGAGCGCCTTGTTGACCTCGAAGAAGTGGAAATGCGAACCGATCTGGATCGGACGGTCGCCGGTGTTGACCGCGGTCAGCCTCACGGTGCGGCGGCCGGCGTTGAGCTCGAGCCGCCCCGGCTTGGCCTCGACAAGCCCGGGATGCTCGGTATCCGCGGCCGACCCCGGCGCCGCACGAATCGGCTCATGCACCGTGACGAGCTTGGTGCCGTCGGGGAACACGCATTCCACCTGGATGATCGACATCATCGCCGCGATGCCGGGCAACACGTCGTCGGTCGACAGGATGGTCGACCCGAACCCGATCAGCTCGGCCACGGAGCGGCCGTCGCGCGCGCCCTCCAGGATTTCATCGGTGATGATCGCTACGGCTTCCGGATAGTTGAGCTTGAGGCCCCTGGCACGGCGGCGGCGCGACAGTTCCGCCGCGTTGAAGATCGTCAACCTCTCAAGCTCCGTCGGCGTCAAAATCATCGTTGATGACCCTCAATTGGCAAAGAGCCGCAGATCGGCCTGGGTGTGCCGGGCCGAGGCGATGTCGAGAAACGGCATGAAGCTTTCCATCTCTGCGTCATCGGACGGCGCGCGCGCGGCGAGCTGTTCGATCAGCGGCAGGCAGGCCTGCAGCACGGCCTGTCCCCGCATCGCGCCGATGGTGCCAAGACGGACGGCGACGGCGATCAGGCCGGAGGCCACCGCATATCCCGACGTCAACTGCGCCAGTTGCTCGGTCAGTCCGACCGCCGACCAGACCGCGCCCTGCATGACCGCGATGTGCCCGAGGCATTCGCCGGTTCGCACCGCATCGCGCAGCGCGCAGGCCAGCTCGCCGCCGAGTCTCGCGTGCGAGGCCAGAAAGGATGCGCCGTTGCGGCGCGAGCCGCTGCGCAACGCCTCGGCCAGGGTCGAGGCCTCGACCTCGCAATCGATCGCGGCGATGGCCGCAAGCTCGCCATTGGCCCGGAACGCGCGCAGCAGCGCGATCCGATCGTAGCTCGCCCAGCGCCGGCGCAGAATGGTCATCACCAATTGTTCGAGTTCGCGCGCCGCCATGTCGCCGCGCAACGTGATGGCGCCTTCGAGCCCGTAGGAAAACGCGAAGGCGCCGCTCGGGAACGCTGCATCGGCCTGCCAGATCGCGCGCAGCGTTGCGAGCATGGCTAGTGATCGTGCCGGTGCGGATGGGGCGCAGCCTCGGCATCCCCGGTCAGCGACGGTTCCGCGGAGCCGTGGGGATCGTGGACCTCCTCATCCAGCACGGTGACGCCGACCCGGCGCGACGTGATCAGGTTCTCCAATCGGGCGGTATAGTCCTCGGGCCGCCCTTCCAGGGCGACCAGCAGGACCTCGCCGCCGAACCGGACGCGCCAGTGCAGATTGCCGACGTGATATCCGAGCTCGACGGCATCGCTGATCGAGCGCGGCTCGAGGCGAAGCCAGCGCTCGGAGGCGGCTCGCACCACGATCGCGCGATTGTCGTCGATCAGCAGCACGGCGCCGTCGAACAGCTTCTGGTTGCGCGGCAGCGCGATCGCCAACTCCTCGCCGCCGCGCGTCGTGATCAGCAGCCGGCGCCGCGCCAGGTCGGCCACCGGCACGTTGACGACGTCGATCGCCCCGCGATGCTCGAGCCGGTGAAGCTCCTCGGAAAACTCGGGCTCCAACCGGCTACCCAGCACGCGGTCGATGCGCAGCATCGCAAATACCTCCCTGACACCTGATCGTTCAGCGATTGCCCGCTCATCTGGCGAGCAACTTTTTTAGCGTGGGGTATTCATCGAGGCTCACGATGCGCTCTCCACCTCCCACGCGTTCCATTCACCGTCGCAGCGACGCGCGGGCCGAGCCTGCGCCGGCAGGATGATCCTGCCGGCGCAGAGCGTTTCCGTCTCAGCTATGCGCGACTTTCTTGTTCGGAATGCCCTCGATCGGGCACTCCTCGGTCCCGACGGTCGTTCGCGTGAACGATTCGACCATCTCGCGCGTCCCCTCGGGATCCGCGATCCATTTGGAATAGAATTCGTAGGGACAGGCTGCCACGCCGCGATCGCCGTCGCCCGAATTGATCATGCCGGTGTAGCCGCGGTGAACCAGCTTGAAGAGATGGTTCTCCGATTGGCCGGTCCTGCGCGCGTCGCGGATCAGCGACTTGGAGAGCTGGGCATACTGGATGCCGTAATCCTCCTCGCCGCATTCGCCGAGCGTGCGGCCATCGAAGCCGATGATCGCGGAATGGCCGAAATAGGAGTAGACGCCGTCGAAGCCGGCCGCATTGGCGACCGCCACATAGCAGTTATTGGCCCAGGCCATTGCTTTCGCCATGATCACCTGCTGATCCTTGGCCGGATACATGTAGCCCTGGCAGCGAACGATCAGCTCGGCGCCCTTCATGGCGCAGTCGCGCCAGATCTCCGGATAATTGCCGTCGTCGCAGATGATCAGCGACACCTTCAGGCCCTTCGGGCCTTCCGACACATAGGTGCAGTTGCCCGGATACCAGCCTTCGATCGGCACCCAGGGCATGATCTTGCGGTATTTCTGCACGATCTCGCCCTTGTCGTTCATCAGGATCAGGGTGTTGTAGGGCGCCTTTTTCGGATGCTCCTCGTGGCGTTCGCCGGTCAGCGAGAACACGCCCCAGACTTTCGCCTTGCGGCAGGCCTCGGCGAAAATCTCCGTCTCCTCGCCGGGCACGACCGAGGCCGTCTCGTACATCTCCTTGGAATCGTACATGATGCCATGCGTCGAATATTCCGGGAAGATCACGAGATCCATGCCCGGAAGGCCGCTCTTCATGCCGACGATCATCTCGCCGATCTTGCGCGCGTTGTCGAGAACCTCCGCCTTGGTGTGAAGGCGCGGCATCTTGTAGTTCACGACGGCAACGCCGACCGTGTCTTGACTCGAGGAAATATCTCCGTGCAGCATCTCGCTCTCCTTGCAGCTTGCTCTTCAACAAACAATGGTGCGCCGCCATCGCACCGTTGCATCCGCATCCCGCGACGCGCTCCTCAAACCGCCATGTGGCGGTGAACCAGCGCATCGCTGAGGTCTCCGATGTCGCCCGCCGCCACCACGCGCCCCTTCTCCATCATGGCGAAGCGGTGGGCCGCCTGGCGGACGAACGACACATTCTGCTCGACGAGAATCACGGTCATGCCGATCTCCCGGTTGAGCCGGATGATGATTTTTTCGATCTCCTCGACGATCGAGGGCTGAATGCCTTCGTTCGGCTCATCGAGCAGGATGATCTTCGGATCGGCGGCGAGCGCACGCGCGATCGCCAATTGCTGCTGCTGGCCGCCGGACAACACGCCGCCATTGCGGTCGAGATTCTCGATCAGGTACGGAAACAACTCGGCGACCAGTTTCGGTATCTCGCGCTTGCCGTCGGAGCGCGCGAACGAGCCCATCAGGATATTCTCGCGGATCGAGAAATCCGGAATGATCTCGCGGCCCTGCGGAACATAGGCGATCCCTGCCCGCGCCCTGCGGAATGTCGGCTCGCGGCCGAGTTCGGTATCGTCGAGCCTGATCTCGCCATTCATCCGGTCGGTCAGACCCATCAATGTCTTCAGAAGAGTTGTCTTGCCGGTGCCGTTGCGGCCCAGCACCGCGGTGATCTTGCCCTCCGGCACATCCAGGCAGACGTCATGCAGGATGTGGCTGCGGTCGTAGAAGCTGTCGACATGGGAGAAGGCCAGCATCACGAGATTCCCTTCGAGCCGAGATAGGCTTCGCGCACCTTGGGATTGTTCTCGATCTCGGCCACATTGCCTTCGGCCAGCACCTGGCCGAGATGCAGCACCGTGATGCGTTCGGCGATCTCACGCACGAAGGCCATGTCGTGCTCCACGACGACGATGGTGTGGCGTCCCTTGAGGTTGTTGACGATCAGCGAGGTCTTGTGCGTCTCCGCCTGTGTCATGCCCGCGGTCGGCTCGTCGAGCAGAATGATCTTTGGATTCTGAGTGATCAACAGACCGAGCTCCAGCCACTGGGTCTGGCCGTGACTGAGATAGGCCGCGACCTGGTCAGCCTCCTCGGTCAGGCCGATCAGTTCCAACACCTCGTCGACCCGCGCCTTCGCCGCGGTGCCGAAGCCGAACCTGAGATTGGCGAACACCCCGGGCTTCTTGCAGCTTGCCACTTCGAGATTGCGGCGAACCGTGAGATCCTTGAACACGCTCGGGATCTGGAATTTTCGTCCGATCCCGGCGCGCGCGATCTTGTGCTCTTCCCAATTGGTGATCTCGGTATCGTGCAGATAGACGTGACCGCCGGTGCTCCTGGTCTTGCCCGAAATCAGATCCATCAGCGTGGTCTTGCCGGCGCCGTTGGCACCCAGCACCACACGCAGTTCACCATCATCGATGGTCATCGTGACGCCGTTGACGGCCTTGAAGCCTTCGAAGTCGACGCTCAAGCCGTCGATGGTCAGCGCCACCCCTGCCATCACGCTACTCCGCCAACTGCGACGATGGACTGCTCACGCCAAGCGCGCGGCCATCCGATTTCGCCTTCCGCGTCACGACGCGATCGACGAGATCATGGGCGAGGCCGGCAAGCCCGCGCGGCAGATAGAGCACCACCAGCACGAAGATCAGCCCGATAATGGCTTTCCAGGCTTCGGCGAAGCCCTGGGTCTCGCTGACCGTCGCCGAGATCATGTTGATGGCGATGGCGCCGATGCAGGCGCCGAGGATCGACGTGCGACCGCCGACCGCGGCCCATACCACCATGGTGATGGAGAAGGTGAGGTCCATGAAGGTCGGAGAGGCAAACTCCGAGACCACCACGTAGAGCATACCCGCGAAGCCGGCGATCGCCGCCGAGGCCGCCAGGAAGAAGGTCTGATAGGCCGGAACGTCGAAGCCGAGATAGCGCGCCCGGTTCTGGTCGTCGCGCACCGCCTGCAGGATGATGCCGGCCCTGGTCTCGACCAGCAGCCGTGCGCCCACCAGCACCAGACTGAGCGAGACCGCGACCAGGTAATAGGTCGGAACGATATACGGGTCGAACTCGAAGCCCAACACCTTGAGCCAGCCGAGATCGGTGAGGCCGTTGAAGCCGTTGGTGATCGGCTGCGCGTCGATCACGACAAGCCGCACCAGGAGCACCAAAGCGAGCGTGATGATGGAGACGAATACGCCCGAGATCCGCTTGCGGAACACGATCGAGCCGATCACGACCGCGATCAGCACCGGCAGGATCACGCCCATCGCGACGCCGAACCACTGGCTTTGAAACGGCAGCCACAGGAACGAGGCCTTGTTGATGCAGCAGAGTTCGGTCGGCGCCCCAGGTTCGGCGTTCCACAGCATGAAGTCCGGCACCGGTCTGTCCGAACCCTGCTGCAGGCTGGTCTGGCTCGCCAGTTTCAGCGACATTGCGAACATGTAGGCGCCGGCGCCGAAGAACAGGCCCTGGCCGAGATTGAGGATTCCGGCATAGCCCCATGACAGCGCGACCGCGACGCCCACCATGCCGAACACCAGATATTTGGCGATGCGGTTGAGCCAGAACGGGTCCACCACCAGCGGCGCAGCCATGATGAGGACCACGAACGCGGCGTAGATGGCCCAGTCGATGCGGCGCTTCAACGGCATGTTCAGCGGCCCTTCAGGGCGAACAGGCCCTTCGGCTTGAGAATGATGATCGCGATCACGACCGCGAACACGACCGCGCGCGCCAGAATGTCGTTGGTCGCGGAGGCAACCAGACCGTCGATCTCGCCCAGGATGCCCGCGGAAAACACCGAGCCGAGCAGGCTGCCGACGCCGCCCATGACCACGACGAGGAAGCCATCGACGACCATCGGCGTCCCCATGTCGGGAAACACCGTCTTGAAGCCCGACATCATCACGCCGGCGACACCCGCCAAGCCCGAACCCAAGGCGAAGGTCAGCGCATTGACCCGCGCCACGTCGATGCCGCAAGCCGCCGCCATCTTCGGGTTGCGGATGATGGCGCGCACCTGCGTGCCGAGCGTGGTCCGGTAGATGATGAACCAGGTGACCAGCGAAAGAAGTGCGGTCACCAGGATGATGAAGGTCCGGTAGCGGTTGATCCCGGCGCCGGCGATGGTGAACGTCCCCTGCAGGTACTCGGGCACGCTGACGTTCTGCAGCCCGGGTCCGAGCCCCTGGATGTGAATGCCGAAGAACGACAGGCCGAATTCCAGGCGTACCGCCTGCTGGATCAGGATCGCAACGCCCCAGGTCGCGAGCAGCGTGTCGAGCAGACGCCCATAGAGCCGCCGCACCACCACGCGCTCGATCAGGAGCCCAAGCGCTGCCGTCACAATAAAGGCAAGCGGGATCGCGACGAAGATGTTGGTACCGAGCCAGATGCCCGATAGCACCGTCACATAGGCGCCGACCATGACCATCTCGCCATGCGCCATGTTGATGACGCCCATCGCCCCATAGGTGATTGCGAGCCCGAGTGCGACCAGTAGCAGGATCGACCCGAGACTGAGACCGATGAAGAGAACCTCAAGCATGCCACCACCCTCTCATGCACTGCGCCAGCGCGCGATGAACGAGACTTTCTGAGGATCAGGGAGTTGCATCCACCGCGCAAGGCGCGGTGGATGCGTTTTCGAGGATCAGGTTTTGTTGAGCTTGGACGTATCGAGACCCTTCGACGTGCAGAACAGGTTGGTCGGGGTCTCGCCATAGGCCACGTAAGGCAGCGGCATGATCGGCTCCTTGTAGGCGTCGATGATCTTGCCCTGGCCGTCGGTCTGCCACTGCGCAATGCGCGGCGTCAGATAGGTGTGCAGGTTCTCCGGCTCGATCTTGACGTGCCCGTTCGGCGCATCGAACTCCTGTCCCTTGACGGCATCACGGATCGCGAGCGGCGTGATCGAGGCCGCCTTCTCCACCGCCTGCTTCCACAGGAAGACCTGGAAGTAGGACGATTCCAGCGCGTGATGGGTGACCGCCTTCGGATCCTTGACGAAAGTCCGGTACCGCTCGACGAACGCCTTGTTGCGGTCGGTGTCGATGGCCTGGAAATATGGAAATGACGTGAAGCTGCCGACCGCATATTCCGCGCCCATCGCCGCGATCTCGATCTCCGAGGTCACGGTGGCGCAGATCGGCAATTTGTCGTGGGTCAGGCCCTGGTTCTTGTATTCACGGTAGAAGGCGATGACGGAGTCACCGACCACGTTGGACAGCACGACATCGCAGCCTGAGCCCTTGATCTTGTTGACCATCGAGCCCCATTCGGAGTGGCCGAGCTCGAGATATTCGTCCGCGATCCACTCGCCGCCGTTCTTCTCGATCAGGATCTTCGAGACCTTCGCCATCTCGCGCGGATAGATGTAGTTCGATCCGACGATGAAGAACTTCTTCTTGCCGAGCGTCTTGATGATCCACGGGATGAAGTTCGAGAGCTGCTGGTTCGGAACGGCGCCGGTATAGACGACGTTCTTCGAGCATTCGAAGCCTTCGTAGTAGGTCGGATAGAAATAGAGATTGTTGTGCTTCTCGAACACCGGCAGCACGGCCTTGCGGCTGGCCGAGGTGTAGGACCCGAACACGGTCGGAACGCGATCCTGAATGACGAGCTTGGATGCCTTTTCGTTGTAGGTCTTCGGATCGGACGCGCCGTCCTCGGCAATCGCCACGATCTTCATGCCCTTGACGCCGCCGGCGTCATTGATCTCGCCGATCGCCATCATGGTGGCGTCGTGCAGCGATTTCTCGATGATCGAGAGCCCACCCGTCAGCGAGAACAGCACACCCACCTGGATCTCACCCGCGGCGCGCGCGCCGGTACTGAAAACCCAGGGCGACGTAATCAACGAGCTGCCCGCGAGCAGCCCGTTCCTCAGAAACTTGCGCCTGTCGACCGCCATAACTCCCGCTCCCGTTTGTGTCCGGACGCACCAACACGTTCGCGCCGAAGCACGTTGTTCCCTACCGAAAAGTTTCCAGATCAGATCGATCGCCGAAAACGCGAGCGCGTCGGCGGCGATTTTCGACCCCAAAACAAAAAAAGCCCGACAGATCCTAGCGGATCTTTCGGGCTACCCAGCCAAGGCCAAACCAGCAGCATTGATGGTCCGGCAAATGTCACAAAGAGTTTCTCCCTTGCGACAAAAAAAGCTAATCATTTTTCGGTCGGTATTGCAACAGCTCATTTGCGTGGATGATCGCAGCCGCCATGTCGTCCATCGACAGGCGCTTCGACATCGCCTGACGACGGATGCTTTCGTAGGCTTCCGCTTCGTTCAAGCCCTGGCCGTCCATCAAGATCACCTTCGCTTTCTGAATCCGCTGGATGCCCGCGAGCTTGCGCTCGAGCTTGCGCACGCGTTTCTCGGCATCGCGCCGCTCCAGCCAAAGGCTGCGCGCGATGGTCAGATTGGTCAGAAGGCCGAATGGACGGATCGGGCGCTCGATGACCGCGACAGCACCTGCTTCGATGACAAGCTGCAGGGTCGAGGGATCTTCGTAAGAGACGACGGCGATCAGGGTCGGCCGACGTCCGTTGTCCGATTTCAACAGCCGCTGGATTTCATCGCGCACATCGTGCTCGATCGCGAGCAGCACGATGTCGGCGCCTTCCGCCCAACAGTCCGGCACCGGCCATTGCGTTTCGACCATGCATCCGATGCGGCGCAGATGCTCGATGAGTTTTGTGCGTTCCGAGTCCGGCGGGTGCACGACATGCACCCGCAGACCGCGCAAATCACGAAGAATCTGGATGGCCACTTCCGCCTCTCCGGTACGCAACACTCAGGGACGAAGCAGTTGCAGGTCGTCGACCGACCAGTCATCCAGGCTCTGCACGACGCAGTACGGGTCCGGCTTGACCCGCACGCCCGGATTCCAGACGGTCTGGAAGCGGCCGTTGCGGTCGAGCCGCGCGATGCGGGGCCAGAGATAGGTGTGATTGTTTTCCGGGTCGATTCGGACCCGGCCCTGCGGCGCGTCCCATTCGGCGTCGCGCAGATTGGCCAACACCTGTTCCGGATCGTCCGAGCCGCATTTGGCGACGGCCCGCATCGCCAGATGAACCTGAAAATAGGACGCTTCGGCGCCGGCGGTGACCGGCGCATCGGCGCCGTATTTGTCCTTGAAACTGCCGACGAAGCGCCGCGCGGCGGGTGACGACAGCGTCTCGAAGAACGGTGCCGCTGTGATATGGCCTTCCGCGGCCTCCGGCCCCATCTCGGCGACTTCCGCCTCGCTGGTCGTGAGGCTGGCAATCGGCATCCGCGCGGGATCGAAACCGGCCGCGCGATAGGCGCGGTAGAGCGTGGATGTCCCACTGCCGACGACGGTCGAGAAGATCACATCCGGAGAGGTCTTCTTGATACGCGCGATCACCTTCTCGAAATCCTTGTCCTGCGGGTAAAGCGGGACATAGATCTCGTCCAGAACCTTGCCCTTTCCCTGCGAGACGAAATCGCCCATGACGCGATTTGACTCGTAGGGGTAAATGTAATTCGAGCCGACGAACAGGAACCGGTTGCCGAAGGCCGACAACAGGAAGCGCGCGAGCTGCAGCGAATTCTGGTTGGGCGCGGCCCCGGTATAGATGCAGTGGCGCGAATACTCGAAGCCTTCGTAGAGGGTCGGGTAGAACAACAGCCCCCGATGCGTTTCGACCACCGGCAGCACGGCCTTGCGCGTGCTCGACATGTAGCAGCCGAACAGCAGCCTGATGCGGTCGACCTGAAACAACCGCTCGGCAAAGGAGCGGAATTTCTTGTGGTCGGAGGCCGGATCATACATCACGGGCTCGATGGGACGCCCGAGAACGCCGCCGTTGGCATTGATCTCCTCGATCGCCAGCAAGGTGGCGTTGAGCTGCGTGCGCTCGATCGTCGACGTCACGCCCGACTGCGAAAACAGGACGCCGACGCGCCAACTCCCGGTATTATCGTCCAGCACTGCCATTATCAGCCATATCCCGCAGCATCGACGGTTGTCGTCCGCCGACCTCAGGCAACTTATGACCGAATTGATCAGATTGGAAATATGCTTGTTGGCCGAAATCGATATCGCCGCGGATCTTCCGAAACTCAGCCGGCGGCACGCGCTGGCCTCGATCGCGAGCGCCGGCATGGCTCGGACGATGTGAGAAGAACCGTCCGCGCCGACCCGAGCGATTTCGGCTCGGCGCGGGTTGTAGCCATGCTAGACCGCCTTGGTGAGCGCCCCATCGATGATGAGGTTGGTGCCGGAGATCCGGCTGGCCAATGGACTCGCCAGGAACACCACGCCGACCGCGACTTCCTGCGCCGTCCCCATGCGGCCGGTCGGATTGAGCGACATCGCTGTCTTGTACAGGTCCGGCATGCCCTGTTCGATGTTGTGCCAGATGCCGCCTTCGAAATAGGTATTGCCCGGCGAGATCGCGTTGACGCGAATGCCCTTGGCGATGAGCTGGCTGCTCAGCCCCTTGGCGTAATGAATCAACGCGGCCTTGATGGCGCCGTAGGAACCGGCGGCAAAGTCGACCTCGAAGCCCGACACGCTGGAGACGATGGCGATCGAAGCCGATTTTGATTTTTCCAGATAGGGCATGGCGGCCGCAACCGAATTGACGGTGTGCATCATGTCGGTGCGGAACGATTTCTCCCACGTCTCGGGCGTATCGCCGACCGCGAGCGCGCTGACATTGCAGACCAGGCTATCGATGCCGCCGAGTTCGGAAGCGGCGCCTTCGATCCAGCCTTTCAGCGCCTCGGGATCGGCAACG
>NZ_JBAURI010000419.1:0-5179 GCF_049581145.1 Bradyrhizobium sp. | reverse complement strand
ACGCCGGCCAGCAGCAGACTGCGCGGCGACAAACTCCTGGTCATGTCGTTGCTCCCCTTTTTATCGCGTTTTATGGCGGCTTTTCTCTCGCGCAGGCAGCCGATCGCTGCAGGCGCGGGTCGCCTTTCAGTCGCAGTCTCCAATATTTTGGCGCAAGCAGGCAATTGGAAAGATGGCCGGACGGCACCCCAATCCGGGACCGGTTGCGCCACAGCGCGGTTGCGAAATGCAATGCGGGCGCGGCCTCAGTGCCGCGTGATCCGTTGATCCGGCAGGTTGAAGATCGCCTCGGCGAATGGAAATTCCAAGACGATCTCGCCATCGTCATCGGTCACCTCGATGACGGCACTCAACAGCGCGCCATCGGCACCTTCGCTGCGGACCAGTTCCTGGATCATCGCGCGCGCGACATCCCAGGCGCGGTCGGGATTGCGCAGCTCTTCGCCTTCGGGATCGACGATCAGCTCTTCGCCGATCCGCGTGTTAAAAAAATATCTCGGCATCGATAATCCAATGGGGTGGAACGCGCAGAATTGGAAGCCTCAACAATCTCACAAGTTCTTTATTCCGAGTTCTTTATTCAATGTGCATGGGATAGGGCCGAGCCGCCGCCGCGGGCGGCCCCGACCATGGTTGCGCCGCGCCCTGTCGTCAAACCCGTTGATGGCGCGTTGCTTTGACACCCCCGGGCGCACGGTAGCGCAATAGGTCTTCGCGCTGCAACATGGGACACGCGCAAGTTTATGATAAAAGATTTCGCTGGCGAACTTTTCCCGGCGCGGTAGTTTAACAGCAGGGCGGAAGATCGTCCCTTTGCAAGGAGAGCCAAAATGGCCTGGAAAACACCGAAGATCGTCGAAGTGCCGGTTGGCATGGAAATCAACATGTATGCGTGCGCCGCCCGCAAGTAAATCAGGCGACGACTGACGTAACAACGCAGGTGGACTTCCGGGCGCGACACGGTCCTGCTCTTGGGATCGTGGCCGATCGGGGTCCACCTTCTTGGCATTTGGATTTCCAGCAAGTCTAGAATTCCGGGAGACGGATCATGCTTCGCGTCGTCGTCCTGGGCGCCGCTGCAGGCGGCGGTGTTCCGCAATGGAACTGCGGTTGTCCGGTGTGTCGGGCCGCAAGAGGCGACCATCCCGCGCTCAGGAGTACCCAGGCATCCGTCGCGGTCAGTGCCGACGGCGACCATTGGTTCCTGATCAATGCGTCTCCCGACCTGCGCCAGCAACTGATCGCCACGCCGCAATTGCATCCCAAATCCGGCCAACTCCGCCACACGCCGATCTCGGGCGTCGTTCTCACCAATGGCGAGGTCGACGCCGTGGCCGGGCTGCTCTCGATGCGCGAGGGTTCACCATTCACGATCTACGCCCATGCCAAAGTGCTGGCGATCCTGAAAGCGAACAGCATCTTCAACGTGCTCGGCGAGCAGAATGTGCGCCGCGAGCCGATCGAGCTGGACCGGCCATTCGAAGCGCTACTGCCAGACGGCTCACCGAGCGGCATCGAAATCCTCCCTTTTGCAGTTCCCGGCAAGGGGGCGTGGTATCTTGAGGGCAAGATCCATCCAGGCGGCGGCGGCGACAAGGGTGACACGCTCGGACTTCGCATCGAGGACCGGGCGACCGGCAAGTATCTCTATTTCCTCGCGGCTTGCGCGGAAGTGACCGACGCCCTCAAAGCCAGGCTGGCCGGCGCGCCGCTCGTGTTCTTCGACGGCACGGTGTGGCGTGATGACGAACTGGTGGCGGCGGGCCTCGGCACCAAGACAGGACAGGCGATGGGACATATCGCGATGTCGGGACATGGCGGCGCGATCGAAAAACTTTCCGGTCTGGATATCGACCGGAGGATATTTCTGCATATCAATAATTCGAACCCGGCGCTGCTGCCGAACTCGGCGGAGCGCCTCATCGCCGAACGCGCGGGCTGGCAGATTCCCGCCGACGGAACGGAGATCGTGCTTTGAACGTCGCAATCCCCAGCACCACGACCGCGTACTCGATCGGCAAGAGCACACCCCTCGACAATGCCGCTGACCTCGAAGCCGCGCTGCGTCACATCGGCGCCACGCGCTATCACAGCCTGCATCCGTTTCACCGGCTGTTGCATGGCGGCAAGCTGAACAAGGGGCAGGTGCAGGCCTGGGCGCTGAACCGCTACTATTATCAGAGCACCATCCCGATCAAGGATGCGGTGGTCATCTCGCGTTTCCGCGATCGCGGCATCCGGCTGGAGTGGCGGCACCGCATCGAGGACCATGACGGCGATGTCGGCAGCGAGGGCGGCATCGAGCGCTGGCTGAAGCTGACGGAGGGCCTTGGCCTCGACAGCGGCTATGTGGAATCGACCGAAGGCATCCTGCCCGCGACGCGCTTTGCGGTGGAAGCCTATGTGCATTTCTGCCGCGACAAGACGCCGCTGGAAGCGATCGCCTCCTCGCTGACCGAACTGTTCGCGCCCAACCTGCATGAAGAGCGCATCGCCGGCATGCTGCAGCATTATGATTTCGTCAATCCGGAGATCATGAGCTATTTCAGCCGCCGCCTGCAGCAGGCGCCGCGCGACGCCGGCTTCGCGCTCGCCTATGTCAGGGAGCATGCCAATACCCGCGAGCAGCGCGAGATGGTCTGCAATGCGCTGATCTTCAAGACCAACGTGCTGTGGGTGCAGCTCGATGCGCTCTATCATGCCTATGTCGAAGGCCACATTCCGCCGGGCGCCTTCGTGCCGCAGGCGGGCTAGCGGCAGGCCATGGCAAGTCCCCGTCATATCAGCGTGAGCGAGGCCAGCCGCCCGCATCTGCCGCGGCATGCGAAACTGAGATTCGACGAGACCCGCAAGGTCTGGGTGATCCTGGCGCCCGAGCGCGTGCTGGCGCCCGACGAGATCGCGGTCGAAGTGCTGCAGCTCTGCGACGGCGTGCGCAGCGTCGAACAGATGGTCGATCATCTGGCGGCCAAATATGCCGCACCGCGCGAGGCGATTGCCGCTGACGTCGTCGCCATGCTGCAGGACCTTGCGGACAAGGGATTTCTGACCGAAACGCGCGAGAAGACGTCATGAGCGAACAACTCGCCGACAGCCACATGAAGCCAACCGATCCGAAGGACGGATTGGCGGTACTGGAACAGCAACGCTCGACCGCCGAGACGTTCGGGATTCCGCTTGCGGTGCTTCTCGAGCTGACCCACCGCTGCCCGCTGCAGTGTCCCTATTGCTCCAACCCCGTCGAGCTCGATCGTTCCAGCATCGAGCTGACCACCGCGGAATGGAAGAAGGTGCTCTCCGAGCTCGCCGAAATCGGCGTGCTGCAGGTTCATTTTTCCGGCGGCGAGCCGACCGCGCGCAAGGATCTGGCCGAACTGGTCCGGCACGCCACCGATGTCGGGCTCTATACCAATCTCATCACCTCGGCCGTGCTGCTCACGCGCGAAAAACTGTCCGATCTGGCCGACGCCGGGCTCTGCCATGTGCAGATCAGCTTCCAGGGCAACGAGCCTGCCATCGCCGACCGCGTCGCCGGCATGAAGCACGCGCATGCGAAGAAGATCGAAGTCGCGAAGTGGACGCGCGAACTCGACCTGCCCCTCACCGTCAACGCGGTGATGCACCGGCAGAACCTGCATCAATTGCAGGACATCATCCAGATGGCGGTCGACCTCGACGCCGACCGGCTCGAGGTCGCCAATGTACAATATTACGGCTGGGCCCTGAAGAACCGCGTCGCGCTGATGCCGACGCTGGCGCAGCTCGAGGAAACCACAGGGATCGTCGAGGAGGCGAGAGTTCGGCTGAAAGGCGTGCTCGCGATCGACTATGTGGTGCCGGATTATTACGCACTGCGACCGAAGAAGTGCATGGGCGGCTGGGGCCGGCAGTTCTTCAACATCTCGCCGGCAGGCAAGGTGCTGCCCTGCCATGCCGCCGAGACCATCACCGGGCTCGAATTCGAGTCGGTGCGGTCGAATCATTCGATCGCCTGGATCTGGCAGAATTCCGAGGCCTTCAACCGCTATCGCGGCACCGGCTGGATGAAGGAGCCGTGCAGGAGTTGCGAATTCAGGGAGATCGATTTCGGCGGCTGCCGCTGCCAGGCCTTTGCGCTCACCGGTGATGCCGGCAACACCGATCCGGCCTGCACGCTGTCGCCGCTGCATGAGGCGATCTTCAAGCAGGCCGAGCTGGACGCGGCGTCCGAGCAGAACCGTTTCCTGTATCGCAACTTCGCCGGTGGCACGCTGGAGACGGGCGGCGACCATGGCGCCTGACGCCGGCGCGGGACGCAGCCAGCGCTCGGATCCCTTCGCGCCGCTGACCTCCGAACACCTCGCCGTCGGCGACGGCCACGAACTCTATGTCGAAAGCGTCGGCCGCGCCGGCGGCATCGCCGCGGTCTATCTGCATGGCGGTCCGGGCAGCGGCTGCCAGCCCGATCACCGCCGGCTGTTCGATCCCGAGCGCTTCCATGCCGTGCTGTTCGACCAGCGCGGCGCCGGCCGCAGCCGCCCGAAGGGCGAGCGCCAGCACAACACGCTGCCGCATCTGATCGCCGACATGGAAATGATCCGGCAAAAATTCGGCTTCGAACGCTGGCTCGTTGCCGGCGGCTCCTGGGGCGCGACCCTTGCGCTGGCCTATGCGGAACAGCATCCCACGCGAGTCTCCGGCCTGGTGTTGCGCGCCACCTTTCTCGGCACCCGCAAGGAAATCGAGACCGCGTTCTCCGACACCCTGCCCCGCTTCTATCCCGATCTCCACCAGGATTTTCTGAGCGCCTTACCGGCCGAGGAGCGTGCCAACCCGGTCGATGCCTATTGGCGCCGTATCCTCGACCCCGATCCCGCCGTGCATCTTGCGGCCGCGCGCGCCTGGCACGACACCGAACGCATCCTGTCCGAGCATGCCTCTTCGCGCACGCGGCTCGACCCGACGCCGAAATCCGGCGGCGCCCCGCCCGCTACGCCCTACATGGAGGCGCATTATTTCGCCAATGACTGCTTCATGCGGCCGCAGCAGCTTCTCGACGAAGCGGCAAAGCTCGCCGGCATTCCCGGCATCATCGTGCAAGGACGCTATGACCTGTTGTGTCCGCCGGCGACAGCGCATGCGCTGGCGGCGAAATGGCCGCACGCGGAAGTCCGCGTGATCGGCGGCGCCGGCCATTCGC
>NZ_JBAURI010000418.1:0-10302 GCF_049581145.1 Bradyrhizobium sp. | reverse complement strand
CATGAAGGCCGCGAAGAAAAAAGGCCTTCCCCAGCATCACACCCACATCACCCGGATGACGCCGAAGCGGATCGAGGAAATCCTCGCCGGCGGCTCGCTCTACTGGGTGATTCGCGGCGAGGTCGCCGCGCGCGAGAAGATCATCGCGATCGAGCCGTTCCGTGACCGCGACGGCATTGGACGCTGCCGGCTGGTGATGCAGCCAAGGGTGATCGCAGTCTTGCCGCGTCCGATGCGGCCGTTCCAGGGCTGGCGGTATCTTCCGGACGCCGATGTGCCGCTGGATCTCGGCAAGGCGGCGGCCGGCAGCGTCGCCGCGATGCCCGAGCCGCTGCGCCGCGAGTTGCGCGATCTCGGGCTGCTTTAGTCAAGCTACCGCAGTCAAGCTACACGGCGACATTGTCGATCAACCGGGTCTTGCCGAGTCGCGCCGCCGCCAGGATCCGCGATGGCCCGCCGTCTGCGGAGGTGACCGGAACCAACGTCTCGGCATGGCGGAGCTCGAAATAATCCAGCGCAAAGCCGGCCGCCCTGATCAGTTCAGCGCCCGCAGCCATTGCGGTCGCTACGTCGTCGCCGGCCTTCAGCCGACGCGCAGCTTCTTTCATGGCGCGATAGAGCTCGGGCGCCGCGCGCCGCTCCTGCGGCGATAGATAGACATTGCGCGAAGACATCGCGAGGCCATCGCTTTCGCGGACGGTTCGTGAGCCGATCACCTTGACGCCCAGGTCGAGATCCCGCGCCATCCGCGTCACGACCCGCAATTGCTGGAAATCTTTTTCGCCGAAGATCGCAAAATCCGGCCGGACCTGGGTGAACAGCTTGCCGACCACGGTCGCGACACCGCCGAAGAAGTGCGGCCGGAAGCGATCTTCCAACCCCACGGTAGCCGGGCCTTCCGGCACGATTCGTGTGGCAAAGCCGTCCGGGTACATGATCTTGACGCCGGGATTCCAGATGACATCGACTTTTTCGGCGGCGAGCTTTCCCACATCGGCTTTCCAGGTGCGCGGGTACGAGCCGAAATCCTCGGTGGGCGCGAACTGGGCGGGGTTCACGAAAATCGAGACGACCACCTTGTCGGCGCGCCGTTGCGCCAGCCGTACCAGGGACACATGGCCGTCATGGAGCGCACCCATGGTCGGGACCAACGCGACGGTGGCCTTTCTCGCGCGAAGGCCGTCGACGGCGCGACGCAACAGCGGGACCGTGCGGGCGATCATCGGATTTCGTGACATGTTGGCTCGATCTGTTCGGGTGGGGCGGGCGGCGGCTTGCGCTGTGACGTGTAGCGTGCGTTGGAGCCTCGACGAAGGGAGCGCGACCTTATCAAGCTGCGCGGCACTGCGCCAAGCGGCGAACCGTCAATCGGGCGCTGCTCAGGCGTGCAGGTACCTGCACAAAGTGTACGGAGCAGCGGGCCAGCGCCGCGCGGGCGCGATGCGATTCACCATGAAGCCACACCTCAGACGATTTAAGGTTGATACTACGCATTTCGCTTGACCGCAGACGCGCGTGGATGAAGATAACGCAGGGATCGAAAAATGCTTCTTCAGACTAGCCAAGGGCAATCAGGCGCTGCTCACGTCGTTGTACTGGGCAACGAGAAGGGCGGTTCGGGAAAGTCCACCGCGGCGCTGCATATTGCCGTTGCCCTGATGAAAGCCGGACAGCGCGTCGCTACCATAGATCTCGATTGCCGGCAGCAGAGCTTTACCCGCTACATAGGCAACCGTGCCGCCTGGGCGCGCCGTACTTCGCTCAACCTGGAATTGCCGGTACATTGCTGCATCAAGCTCGGCGAGACGATGCAGATCGCGGACAACGAGAACTCCGAGTTCCAGCAATTCATGGACGCCGTCAGCGCGGTCGAGGCCACATTCGACTTCATCGTGATCGATACACCTGGAACCGACAGCTACCTGATGCGACTCGCGCATTCGATGGCCGACACGTTGGTGACGCCGATCAACGACAGCTTTCTCGATTTCGACGTGCTGGGCACCGTCGATCCGCAAACCTATGCGGTGACGGGCGTCAGTCACTATGCGGAGATGGTGCGGGACACGCGGCGCAAGCGCCGTCAGCTCGATGGCGCCACCTCGGACTGGATCGTGGTCCGCAATCGCCTGTCGATGCTCGGCTCTCGCAACAAGCAGCTGGTTGCCGATGGCCTCAACGAATTGTCGTTCCGGCTCGGCTTCCGCGCCATCGACGGCTTTGCTGAACGCGTGGTGTATCGCGAGTTCTTTCCGCGCGGGCTCACCGCGCTCGACGACCTCGACGAGGCCACGCTGGGCACGCGTCCCAATCTCGGCCACGTGACGGCGCGCGAAGAGGTGACGGGCCTGTTGCGGCAGTTGAAGCTGCCGTTGGATGAACGTGGTCGGCGCCGCGCGGCGAACCGGGCCGAGTGGTTCAATCAGGTCGACAAGCCGCTGGAAGTGCACGACATTCTGGGCGCATGAAGGTATTAAAATACCTCTGGCCTTAAAGGCTGCCGTTCATAGTGGCCGGCGAGTCAGCACTGCCCACTTTACCGCCGCTTTACCAACGATTTGAACCTGCCCTTGATTTGTCGCGTCCGACAATTCGACGGCCGCGATTTGCCCGAACTTTTGCTCCGTTGCGCAGGATATGGGTGCGTCGCACAAGGATCAGGCGGCTAATTCACAACATTTAGCCTTCTCGTCACAGGGCCGTGACGTATATAAAGAGTCACATCAAGCAAAGCGGAACGAATGCGTTCCGGTCCGTTCGCTCTGTGGCTGAGGACGAACATGAAACGTGGAATTGCCGTTCTGGCTTCTGTGGGCGCGATTGTCGCCGTCGCTTATTTCAGCGCGAGCAAATGGGCGATCCGGCACGAGACCATCACCTTCCACGATGCCTCACGCGACAACCGCCCGGTCGCGGTTGATATCGCCGTGCGCCGCGACAAGGAAATGCAGGCGAACGCCGGCATGATCAAGCTGCCGGTGGCGATCCTCAATCACGGCAATACCGTCAAGTTTACCGAATACTCGTTCCTTGCAAACGTGCTTGCTGCACGTGGTTACGAAGTGGTCAGCATCCAGCACGACCTGCCGACCGATCCGCCAATGGTGACCAAGATCGGCGAGCCCTATGTCGGACGCCTCGCGCAGATCCAGCGCGGCGTCGCCAATATCCGATTTGTGGTTGGGGAAATGGAGAAGGTCCAGCCCAATGCGGACTATGGCCATCTCACGGTTGTCGGGCATTCCATGGGCGGCGATATCACGATGTATTTCGCCAAACAGTATCCCGATCAGGTCCGGCAGGTGGTGACGCTCGACAATCTGCGCGTTCCCTTCGTCACCTCGGGCAAGTTCAAGATCCTCTCGTTCCGTTCGCATGATCCGCAGTTCAAGACCGACCCCGGCGTCATTCCGAGCGAGGACATCTGCGAGAAGGAGGGGATCACGATCGTCAAGACCAACTTCCACCATAACGACATGCGCGACACCGGCTCGGAGGAGGCGAAGGCTTCGATCCAGGGCATGCTCGACAAGTTCCTGGCGAACGCCGACAGCAACGACATTGCCGCCGTCGAAACCGATGCTGCGTCGCCGCCGAAGGTGCTCGATCCAGGTCCGGTCGCGCCGTTCGTGCCGGTCGGCAACGAACCCCAGCCGGTAAAGCCCCTCACGCACTAGTGTTGTGACTCTGACGCTTCATTCCGGCGCGCCGCGTCAGCGGCGAACCCGGAATCTTGAGATTCTGGGGCTAGATTCGGGTTCGCCCTTCGGCGCCCCGGAATGACACCGAGGGAATCATCCGTCAGCATCGGAACACTAGCGCTTTCGGAAGAGTCGGCCCAGATTAGGCTTGCTGCAAGAGGCGAGCGCTGATGGCCGGTGATCCAACCAAATCGAGATCCGCCGACGTGACGCCGGCGCAACAAGCCGATCGAAGCGGTTCCGTGCCGGACCGCAAAGCCTCGACATCGGAAGCTATCGCCGCCTTCGTCGCGAAGGCGAGAGCGATGACACCGCAAGCGCCGGCCGGTAGGGGGCGGCTGGTATTCGCGCTCGACGCCACCATGAGCCGGCAGCCGACCTGGGACATGGCCTGCGCGCTGCAAGCCGACATGTTTCGCGAGGCGGCCTCGCTCGGCAGTCTCGATATCCGCCTGGTCTACTATCGCGGCTTCAGCGAGTGTCGGGCAACGGGGTGGATTTCGGACAGCGCCGCGCTCGCCAGGCTTATGGGCAAGATCGATTGCCGCGGCGGCAACACCCAGATCGGCAAGGTATTGTCGGAGGCCCGCCGCGAAGCGGTGGCAGCAGGGGTTCGGGCCGTGGTGTTCGTCGGCGATGCCATGGAAGAGCGCGTTGACGATCTCTGCGCCAAGGCGGGAGAGCTCGGCATGCTCAAGGTGCCGGTATTCATGTTCCAGGAGGGGCATGACGAGACCGCCGAGCAGGCATTTCGCGAAATCGCGCGGCTGACCGGCGGTGCTTGGTGCCGGTTCGATCCCGGAGCCGCGGCGCAATTGCGAGAGCTGCTGCGCGCGGCCGCCGCCTACGCCGCTGGCGGCCGCGAGGCCTTGAAGCGGCTGTCGTCGAATGAAAGCGGTGCGGCCAAATTGCTCGGGCAAATGAAGTAAGGCGGACAGTTGCCGACTACGCCTGCCGCGCAGTGGCCGCCTGCGCCAAACCGTGCAGCGCCGTGGCCAAATTGCTGGCGACCTTCTCGGTCTCGCCGGAAAGGAGGTGCCGTTTCGCGAGCCAGACCGGATCATTGTACGACAGCCAGGTCGCACCGGTTTCATCCTGCCAGACCAGCGCCTTGAGCGGCAGGTCGATCCCGATGGTCTGAGCCGCCTGCATCAGCGGCGTGCCGCCCTTGGCATTTCCGAAAATCAGGACCTCTGTCGGACGCAGCGACAGCCCGGCCGCGGCGGCGCCCGCGGCATGATCGATGCGGGCGAAGACAGTCATGCCTTTGGCGTTCACAGCGGCCTCCAGGCGGTCGATGGTTTCCTTGGGCTCAAAGCTGCTTCGTATGGTCGTCAGCCCGTCGATTGGCATGGTGCGCTCCAGCTCTTCGGCATGGTCAAAGACAGATTAGCCGAACCTGCGAGGCGGATGCCAACGAACTTCTCGTGTTTCGGCAGTATCCCGTGGGGGCAAGATCGCCATGTTTTTTGCCGCCGATGCGACTATATTCGCATGCATGCCGACCCTGATCGCGGGCGCCGTCGCCGTTTTTCTCCTTTATATGCTGCTGCAAATGTTTCGCGCGGCCAATCCGGTCGTGCTCGCGCGGGCGATCAAGATCGCAGGCGGCCTGATCGCGCTGGCGATCGCCGCCTTCGTCGGCCTGCGGGGCGAACTCGCGGTCGCGATCCCGCTCGGCATTTTCGGTGCCGGGCTGCTTGGATGGTCGCCGTTCGGGACCACCGGCTTCCGCAATATCGGCGGCATGTTTGCGGGTCTGGGCGCGCAGCGCTCGCCGGGGCAGACCTCGCAGGTCCGCTCGCAGTTTCTCGACATGACGCTCGATCACGACAGCGGCGCGCTGACCGGCCGCATCGTGGCCGGACCGCAGGCCGGCCGTTTGCTGGCGGAGTTCGATCTGCCGCAATTGACGGCGATGATCGCGAGCTTCGATGGTGAGAGCGTGGCGCTACTTGAAAGCTATCTGGACAGCCGGTTTCCCGCTTGGCGTGAGCACGCGCAGGGCAACGGGGCAGGGGGGCAGCGCCGCGCGACGGCGAACGGAAAAATGACGGACGAGGAGGCCTACCAGATCCTTGGCCTGCAGCCGGGCGCGGGGCGCGATGAAATCGGACGAGCCCACCGCGGGCTCATGAAGAAACTGCATCCCGACCAGGGGGGGTCGACGTATCTCGCCGCCCGTGTAAACGAGGCCAAGGATACCCTGCTTCGCACTCATAATGGCTAACTCCGGCAACGCTAAACATACGCTACGAACCGAAAGTCGCTTCTGCTTCACGCTCTGGTCGATGCCTGCGGTCGCCCGCCATTGCCTGGCGCGGTCGATCGTTCCCTGGCAAGGAGTCTTAAGCGGAAATTCTTGACGAGAGGTTTGCAGCATTGCGGCAAGTGACCACCTCCTGAATCAAAAAGCCCGCGCCTTGCGGCACGGGCTTTTCGGCTTCTCGCTCGCAATTCAATCAGTTGTGAACGGTCATGCAGGAAATCTCCGAGCGTTTCAGCGCTTTGCACACCGCTTCGGCCTGATCGCGGTCGAGCCCTGCGAAACGGGCGCGGAACAATTTGCGATCACCCTTGGCCATCACCGGCTCGGTGAAGGGATCCGCCTTGCTGAGCAGACCATGGGCTCCACTGCGCGCGGCTTCGATCCGTTGCTGCGCTTCATCTTCGCTTTCCAGTGCGCCGACCTGCACGATCCATCCGGTGTGGACCGCGACCGGCTTGTTGCTGTCCTGCTGGACCGGCTGCGGTTGAATGGCCGCAGGGGGAGGGGCGGCGTATGCCATCGCCTGCGACGCGGACGCGGCGGGCAGGCTGGACGCCGGCAGCACGCCAAGCAGACCATTACCGGTGCCGTGACCGGGCGGCTGTGGCGGCAGGTCGGGCCGCTCCATCTCGGGCTTGGCGGTGGGTTGATTCGCGCCCAGCCGCGCGGCTCCGGCCCTGGCTGCCAGGGTGCTGGAGGTCTCCGCAGTGTCCGGGCGAGCCGCGGGAAGCGCATTGGTGACCGGCGGAACTGTCTGATACGGTCCGGCGGAGGCCAGTTTCATGGGTGCGGCCTTGATCTGCACCGTCTTCACTCGGACAGGCTTCATCGGTTCGGAAGAGCCGGGCATGATGGCGATTGGCGTCGTCTGGATCACGCCCGACGTCAACGGGGCGGGCTCGGCCTTGGTCCGGGCAGGCGGCAGGGCCGCCGCTGCCTGGGCAAAGGCTGCCGCGACCTTGGAGACCGGCGTCGGGGCGCGCGCGGGCAGCGCGGAGACATCTGCGGCAGATGCGACCTGAACATTTTGCGCCGGTCCTGACGGAGCGGCGTCGGCAACGTCCGCCGATGTATCCGACGCATTGCGTTCGGTGACGGCGGCGACGGTATGGTTGGTCGAGGCCTTGTCGAGGTTTTCCGCGAGCAGGTTGCGCATGATGGCGTCGCGCGAGCCGCCGCTGCGGCCGCCCATCACCACACCAATCAGATGCCGGTTGCCGCGGCGCATCGAGGTCAAGAGATTGAAGCCGGAGGCGCGGGTATAGCCGGTCTTGATGCCGTCGACGCCTTCGACCGCGCCAAGCAGATGGTTGTGATTGCTGATCGACTGGCCGTGGTAGTTGAAGGACAGCGTCGAGAAATAGCGATAGTAGCGCGGAAAGCGTTCCTGGATGGCACGGCCAAGCGTCGCCTGATCGCGGGCGGTCGTCAGCTGCTCATCGTCGGGCAGGCCGGAGGCGTTATGGTAGGAGGTCCGGCTCATACCGAGCGCGTGCGCCTTGTGGGTCATCATCTTGGCAAAATCGTCTTCATCCCCGCCAATGGCTTCGGCGATGACCACGGCCGCGTCGTTGGCGGAGCGCGTAACGATTCCCTTGATCGCGTCCTCAACGGCGATGGTTTGCCCCGGACGCAGTCCCAGTTTGGTCGGCGCCTGTTCGGATGCGTGCTCGGACACCGGCATCTCGGTGTCGAGTCTCATCTTGCCGGATTCCAGGCGCTCGAACAGCAGATAGAGCGTCATGACCTTGGTCAACGAAGCGGGATGGCGCAGCCCGTCGGGACTGTTGGATTCGAGCGTCGCCCCGGAATTGGCGTCGACGATGATCGAGGAGAATTGCGGACTGTAGCTGTCGTCATCGTCGTGATGGCTGTGGTGGGCCACGTGCCGGTGGGCGTGCCGCGCTTCCGCACTGTCCGTCGTGAAAACCGCCGCGGCGGTCAGCGTGAACAGCCCGAAAACACCAACCCGCACTAGGTGCAGGGAAGCCGAGGTTGTACGATGCATGAAATCCCCGTCCCAGTTTCTGATTTGATCACCGGCTCGTGAGGCGAAATTGTGCCCTTGGCCCGGATCTTTGCCTGATCGAAGCGCCGTTTCCGACCTGCCGCTGCACGGGAACCGGAGACCCTGGCGATCGATCCATCTAAGGCTCTGTTGAGAAACAGCTTTTCGTTTCCTGCCGCAATCAATAAAGCCGGTGATCAGGTTAGGCGGCGCAAGTTGCCAAACGATTAATTATCCCTTGCGTAGATCGCCGGGATTCCTGGCAAACTCCCGCCGTAATTCCCGGTCGCAATTGTGCAATGCACAAGAATCTTGACATTTATTGTGCATTGCACTAAATATAGGCGGTGCTAGGGAGCCGGGGACATCTCGGCTGCACGCCAGTCTGGGAAAGGGATCCAAAGATGTTCAAGGTCGAAGACATGCAGAGTTACGGCAAGGAGCAACTCGAGAGTGCGGTGGCGGCCGCCAGCACCGTTCAGAACGGGCTCCAGGCGATCGCCAGCGCCTATGGCGACTATACGAAGAAGTCCTATGAGGACACCAAGTCCTTCGTGGAGAAGCTCACCGCCGTGAAGTCGCTGGACAAGGCGATCGAAGCACAAACCGAATTTGCCAAGATGGCCTATGAGACCTTCGTGGCCGACTCTCAGAAGATCGCGGGGCTTTACGGCGATCTCGCCAAGCAGGCGTTCAAGCCCGTGGAAGGCCTGGTCGCGAAGTTCGCACCGGCGGCCGCTCACTAAGCACCCACGCTTCCCGTTGAACCATCAAGCGAAGCCCGGCCGTGCAGCCGGGTTTTTTCTTGGCCCGGTTTCTTTGGCCCGGTTTCTTTGGCCGGGTTTCTTGGCCGTTGTCTTGGACGTCTGATTGGCCTTCAAGGGCATTGTCGGCTTTGTGACGGGGGCCGGGAACTTCGAAAATTGCGGTTGGTCATTTGCCTCGCATGTGGAAATCTCCGACGAAGCGTCGGCAGAATTATTTTTTGTCAAATTCCATAGGATTGATTAATCTTAAGCTCTATTCTCATAGAATCGCTGGTCGCCTGATCAGGCCTCGGTCGTTTCGGTGGCGTGGAGAAAATGGACCAAACTCTCGGACGCTTGCCGGATGCCGAGGACTGACCCATATTGTGGCCATATGATCCACGTGGGGTCGGACTGGCTGGGATAGCGATCTGAGAAGCGTGTCTGGGAGGCCCATGGTGGCTCCGACGGGGAATATCCGCCGGCGCCGTCGGTTTCCCGTAGGAATATCGAACGCCTGCCATGCCGCAACCAGTTTTCAACGTTGATCCGCAAGCGAATTTTGATCCGCTAACGCCGGTCGCGATCGCGCCCTTTGGGCCGCAAATGGGCAATGACGAGAACCGCTCCCCAGGCCTGGGCGGTCCCGCCAGTTCCGTCATCACCAAAGTCAAGCCCAAGACCAAGCGGCCCAATCTCTACCGTGTCCTGATCTTGAACGACGACTACACCCCGATGGAATTCGTGGTTCACGTGTTGGAAAAATTCTTCCAGAAGGATATCGAAGCCGCGACCAAGATCATGCTTCACGTCCATCATCACGGCATCGGCGAATGCGGCGTGTTCACCTACGAGATCGCCGAAACGAAGGTGACCCAGGTGATGGACTTCTCTCGCAAGCATCAGCATCCCCTGCAATGCGTGATGGAAAAGAAGTAGCGCTCCTCGGCGCGGCAGTCTCTCGGTAGCGCCAATTCCGCCCCAAATCGGAACGGGTTTTGCATTGAACCTGCCGTGAACGCGCAAACCAGTGGCGGAACGGGTCTTTTGCGGCGCCTAGGTATAACTATATGTGACAAAGGTTGTTGTTGCCTGATCGAATAACGACGATCATGATGGCCAGGGGTCATAGAGGACGCGCATGCCGACTTTTTCTCAGAGCCTAGAACAATCCCTGCATCGAGCGCTGGCGATTGCGAACGAGCGTCATCATCAATATGCGACGCTTGAGCATCTGCTGCTTTCGCTGATCGACGACTCCGATGCAGCCGCGGTGATGCGCGCCTGCAGCGTCGATCTCGACAAGCTGCGTACCAGTCTCGTCAACTACCTCGAAACCGAGTTCGAAAATCTGGTGACCGACGGGGCCGACGATGCCAAGCCGACCGCCGGCTTCCAGCGCGTGATCCAGCGCGCCGTGATCCATGTGCAGTCTTCCGGACGCGAGGAAGTGACCGGCGCCAACGTCCTGATCGCGATCTTCGCCGAACGCGAGAGCCATGCCGCCTATTTCCTGCAGGAGCAGGACATGACGCGTTACGACGCGGTCAATTACATCAGCCACGGTATCGCCAAGCG
>NZ_JBAURI010000417.1:0-5193 GCF_049581145.1 Bradyrhizobium sp. | reverse complement strand
GGGCGTGGTGCTGGGGGTACTCGTTGTAATTGTGACCAGAACGGTACGACATCGGCACTCCCGTGCCGGCCGGAGCCAAGTTCCGTACGGCTGATTTTGCGGGAGCGATTTGACCCGGGCATAGTTAATTTTCCGGAAATGCGACGGCTTGCAGCACGACCCGGAAGGTTGGTTGCCGCCTCGCCAAAAAACATGCGCAGGCCTGATGCCGGCTACGGCGCCCGTGCGGCCTCCAGTACCGCCTCGGCGTGGCCGTCGACCTTGACCTTGCGCCAGATCCTGGCGATCCGGCCATCCGCGCCGATCAGGATCGTGGTGCGAAGAATCCCCTGGAATATCTTGCCATACATGGATTTTTCGCCCCAGGCGCCGTAGGCTTCGAGCATCGTGTGTTGCGGATCGGAGAGCAGAGGAATCGAGAGCTTATGATCGTCGCGAAAACGGTCCTGCGCCTTCACGGAGTCGCCCGAGACGCCCAGGACCTCCGTTCCAGCGGCGGCAAAATCGGCCGACAGTCGCGAGAAATCGATCGCTTCCCGGGTGCAACCGGGGGTATTCGCGCGGGGATAAAAGAACAGCACCAGTTTCTTGCCGGCGAAATCGGACAGCGCGATCTCGCCGCCGCCGTCGCGTGGCAGCCGGAACTCCGGCGCCTTGGCACCCTCCTTGATCCCCGCCGCCAAAGCCGACGGCGTCCCCACACGGGAACTCTTGCCCGTGGCGCCCTTGGCTGCCGCCGTCGACTGCACCGCGGTGTCAGAAGCTGTTAACCGTTTTGATGCGGCGGTATGCGATGGTTCAGAGGTTGCCTTCTTGGCTGATTTGCTCGCGGCTGCGCGGCTTGTTTTCGCAGCCGCTTTTGCCCGGACCGGCCGGCGCGGCGCGGCTTTGGAGGAATTGTTGCGCGATTTCGTGGACATACGCCTTCCTTTCGTCGCTTTCGGCGGATCAATCATCAGGCTCCTGCGGTCTTGTCCGGCGAACCGGAATCGACCCGGCGGCTGTGCAAGTCTGGTAGCCCCGGAGTATGGTTACAAGGAATTCGACGCACCGCCTGTCCCCTCGTTGAAAGAGTTCATTCGCGCCAGATGACGAGCGACAGGACGAATCGAGGATTGGCCGCAACGCCGCCGGGGGAGCGCTCTTCGCCGGTCGACAGGCAAGCCGTTGGCAACGGTCAATCCCGTAGCGAGCGCCAGCACCGAGAGGCAATGGCAAGAAAATCGCCACCCAAACCGCCGCCGCCCCAGGAAGCTGGGCGTGGACCGGAGCGTCAAGGTGCGGGGCGTCCGCCCAATCCGTCCGCCTCCGCCCGATCCGCCACCGAGTGGCATGAGGCGAACTGGGATCCGGAGCATGAAGAGGCCGCGGGCCATCATGCGCGCCGGTTGCTGTCGCGATCCAATTCCGTCCTGCGTCGCGTCGGCGACGGCTTTGTCGCGTCCCGGCGACGGCTTGCAGGGGGACGCTGGGTCAGGCGCCTGGCCATCGTCATCGCGGCCTTGGTGGTGATCTTCGCCGGCAGTTTCGGCGCCCTGTGGCTGCGGCTCGGCGCCGGCCCGATCAATCTCGACATGGCCACGCCCTGGCTTGCCGGCGCGATCGAGCAGAATATTGGGCACGGCAACACCGTCGAGGTCGGCGGCACGCAGATCGAGCGGGTCGGGCGCATTCGCGTCGCCGTTCGCCTCCGGGACATCGTCGTCCGCGACCACGACCGGGCGATCGTCGCCAGCGCGCCAAAAGCAGAGGTCAGGTTTTCCGGCGCGGCGCTGCTGATGGGGCAGCTGCGCGCCGAGAGCCTCAACCTCGTCGACGCCGAGCTCAAGGTCCGCATTACCCCGGACGGCTATGTGACGGTCTCGACCGGCGATACCACCAAGCCGCTGGCGACCGGCGTGACGTCGAAGCGACTGGCCGGCGTGACGCCATCGGGGCCGGACCAGCCCGCAGCCACCGCGCCGGCCAGTCCCGCGCCCGCCATGCCGGTGCCAGGCGCGCCAAACGGGACGAGTGCTGCGCCGGCAAAGGCCGATTCGACGACCAGTGGACTGCTCGCGGGGCTTGACTGGCTCGACAGTCTCAGCCTGACCGGCCTGGACGGTCAAAACCTCAATGAAATCGGTTTGAAGAACGGGAACCTGATCGTTGACGATCAGCAGCGCGGCAACAAATGGAATTTCGAGAACATCAGCCTCAGCCTGCGCCGTCCGGCCGCGGGCGGGGTGGCGCTGAGCCTCGGCGAAGAGGGAAGCCGCCCATGGTCGTTGCGCGTCGCGGTCGGCGCTCCCGCGGACGGCGTCCGTTCGGTCGATGTTCGTATCAACAACGTCTCGACGAGTAACATCCTTTTGGCCCTGCGACTAAAGGATCTGACCTATAGCGCCGATCTGCCGTTGAACGGCGAGCTGAAGGGTGAAATCGGCCGAGACGGCGTGCCGACCTATTTCAAGGGCAAGATCGTGGTTGGTGCGGGAACCATCATCGACAGCGATACACCCGACTATCCGATGGCCATCGATTCGGCGGAAATGAGCCTGGAATGGGATGCCGGGCGGCGGGTGCTGGTGGCGCCTTTCAAGATCATCTCCGGCCAGAACCGGATCACATTGCTCGCGCATCTGGAGCCGCCCAATGGCAGCGAGAATGACTGGCAGCTCGGTTTTTCCGGCGGCACGATCGTGCTTGCCGGCATCGACAGCGAACCGCCCTTGATTCTCAACCGTATCGCGATCGGCTTCCGCTTCGATACCGACAGAAAGCAGGTGCTGCTTACCCAGGCCGACATCAGCAATGGCGAGATCGGGATCGCCGGCACCGGCAGCATCGACTATTCCGGCGAACCCCAGCTGAAGCTCGGTTTTGCCGGGACCCCGATGTCGGCCTCCGCGATGAAGCGGTTATGGCCCGTCCTGATCGCGCCGGAGGTGCGCGAATGGGTGATCGAGCGTATCGAGCGTGGCTCGCTGCAGCGGCTTGAAGTCGGCGTCAACTCACCCATCAAGGACCTGCCGCGCAAGGGGCCGCCGATTCCGGACGACGGGCTTTCCGTTAATATCGTGGCGAGCGGCGTCACGGTGCATCCCGTCGATGGATTGCCCTCGGTGCACGATGCCGATTTGAAAGCACACGTCACCGGCCGCACCGCGACCGTGACGATCGGGCAGGCGACGGCCGACACCCCAGCGGGCCGCAAGCTCAATATTTCGGATTTCGTTTTCGAGGTGCCGGATACCCATCCGAAGCCGCCGGCTGCGCGGGTCAGGCTGAAGGCCGACGGTCCGGTGGCGGCGGCGGCTGAAATCCTTTCCTCCGATCGTCTGAGCGATCTGTCTTCGGTGCCGATCGATCCGAACGCGAGCAAGGGAACGTTTTCCGCGACCATCAATCTCGGCATGCCGGTCAAGGGCGAGCTGACGAAGGCGGATACGACCTACGCCGTGCAGGCCGACCTCAACGGATTTGCCGCCGACAAACTGGTGATGAACCAGAAGCTCGAAGCCAATTCGCTGAAGCTCGTCGCCAACAACCAGGGCTATGGGGTCAAGGGCGACGTGAAGATCAATGGGCAGCCGGCGACGCTGGATTATCACAAGCCGGCCGATGGCGACGCCGACATCAAGATGCAGGCGGCGCTCGATGACGCGGCCCGCACCCGGCTCGGGCTCGATCTCGGACCGGCGGTCAGCGGCACGATCCCGCTCAAGGTGGTCGGCAAGATCAGCAGCGGCGATCACGACAGTCGCGTCGGCATCGAGGCCGACCTGACCGCCTTGAAGCTCGACAATATCCTGCCGGGCTGGGTCAAGCTGCCCGGCAAGTCGAGCCGTGCCGTGTTCAACCTGGTGCCCAAGGCGCAATCGACCCGCTTCGAGGACATCGTCATCGACGGCGGCGGCGTCGCGATCAAGGGATCGCTGGAAGTCGATCAGAATGGTGATCTGATCAACGCCGCCTTCCCGACCTATTCGCCGTCCGAAGGCGACAAGGCGTCGCTCAAGGCCGAGCGCGGCCCGGACGGCGTCATCAAGGTGACCATGCGCGGGGACGTGTTCGACGGCCGCAGCTTTCTGAAATCGGCGATCTCGGGCAAGGACAAGGAGCCCGACAAGAGCAAGACCAAGAACCCCGACATCGACGTCGATCTCAAGCTTGGCGCGGTGGCGGGCTTCAACGGCGAGGCGGTGCGCAGCGTCGATCTGAAGTTTTCCAGGCGCGCCGGGGTGATCAAGAGCTTCAACCTCGCCGGCAAGCTTGGGCGCGATACCGCCGTCACCGCTGATTTGAGTACGCCGGCGCGCGGCGGGCGCGAGGTCATCCTTCTCGAAACCGCCGATGCCGGCGCATTCCTCCGCTTCACCGATACCTATTCCAAGCTGATGGGCGGCCAGCTCACGCTGGCGATGGAGCCGCCGACCGTCGAGCCCAGCGCCAAGGAGGGACAGATCGATATCCGCGATTTCTCCGTCAAGGGCGAGGCGGCGCTGGATCGCGCCGCCGCCGGCGGCCCGGCCGGTGCTCCGAACGGCATCGCGTTCTCGGCGCTCGAAGCCAAGTTTACCCGACAAACGGGGCAGCTGACGATCAGGGACGGCGTCGTCAAGGGACCGACCATCGGGCTTACGATCGAAGGCAACATCGACCACAACGCCAACCTGGTGCGCATGAGCGGCACCATCGTTCCGCTCTACGGCCTGAACAACATGTTCGGCCAGATCCCATTCTTCGGGATCTTCCTCGGCGGCGGCAGCAATGAGGGACTGTTCGGCGTGACCTATGAGGTCGTCGGTACGCCCAGCCAGCCGGTGGTGAAATTCAATCCGATTTCGGCGATTCTGCCGGGCGTGACGCGGAAGATCATGGATTTCAACACCGGGAAGCAGAACAACTCGGTCGATTTTCAACCGAACAACAACAACTGACGACCTGGTATTGCCGCGATCTTCCGGGGATCGAAGCGCCGCGGTCAGTTCCGCAGCGCCGGCACCACCAGGAAGGGAATCATGCCAAGGACCACGCTGATCAGTGCGAACAGGATCAGCGGATTGTAGGCGTGGCTGAGATCGTGGATCAGGCCGCCGGCCCAGGAGCCGAACGCCGATCCCAGTCCGCTGCCGATCGAGATGGTGCCGTAGATCGTGCCGAGCCGCTTGCCGCGAAAGATCTTCATCGCGGTGGCCGACAACAGCGGTC
>NZ_JBAURI010000416.1:0-2449 GCF_049581145.1 Bradyrhizobium sp. | reverse complement strand
CGTGGATGGCCGGGACTTCGCCCGGCCATGACGAGAGCATGGGTGGAGCGCAACGGATCCAAGACATCGCCTTGTCCGCTTGTAAAGCAATCAGTGCACCTCGGCGAGATAGCGATCGACAAAACCCTTCTGCGCGCTCTCCATCTCGCCCCAGTCGACGCTCCTGGCACGCGCATAGTCGCTGTCCGGCAGGAACTTGCTCTTGACGGCCTCGGGCAATTCGATCGGGCGCGCAGGGCGCAGATAGGCGTTGGTCCAGATCGCCTGCCCCTTGTCGGACAACAGATAGTCCAGCACCTTCGTGGCCTTCTCCTTGTCCGGCGCATTCTTCACGAGGCCAACGACGTAAGGGAAGACCACCGAGCCCTCGCAGGGAATGACGAACTCGAAATTGCCCTTCTCCGAATATTTCGCCCGATAGGCGTTGAAGTCGTAGTCGAACAGGATCGGCATCTCGCCGGAGACCACACGGGCATAGGACGTCTGTTTCGGAACGATCGGATCATTCTTCTTCAGCTGCTTGAAGAAATTGATTGCGGGATCGAAGTTCGCGGAGGAGCCGCCGAGCGCGAGATTGACCGCGACCGCGCCGACATAGCCGACCGCGGCCGAGCTTGGATCGAGATAGCCGACCATGCCCTTGTAGTCGGGCTTCAGCAGATCCTTCCAGCAGGCCGGCACCGGCTTGCCGCCCAGCGCATCCTTGTTCACGAACAGGCCGAGCGTGCCGGAGTGGATCGTGGTCCAGGTGCCGTCCGGATCCTTCAGGCCGGCGGGGACCTGGTCCCAATTGGCGGGCTTATAGGGCTCGAGCGCGTCCTGGGCCTTGGCCTTGATGCCGAAATTGACGCCGAAATAGCCGATGTCGGCGACCGGATTGCTCTTCTCGGCCAGGATCTGCGCCAGCGCCTGGCCCGAGTTCTTGTTGTCATGCGGAATATCGTAGTGCAGGTCGGCCTTGATCGCCTTGAGCATGGAGGCCCAGTCGGCCCATTCCGGCGGACAATTGTAGCAGATGACGTCGGCCGCCTTGGCGGATTGCCAGGGTGCCAGAACCGCCAGCACAAGCAGGATCAAGGCAAAACGGACGGTCTTCATGACGCGAACTCCGGTTTTCTCAGGCAAAAGAGCGATGGGAACCAACTATAGGCCCCGCATGAAGGATTTGCGACGCGGGGTTTTTGCCCTGCAACAAAGCTGGGGAGCATGCCCATTCCGTTGCACGAGCATGACCTTTTCGGAAAACTGGGTCCCACTTTTCGTGCAGCTGGACGCCTTGTGGCCTGGCCGCGGTTACCCGTATCGTGGCGGCTCGCTAGCTGTGACAGAGGCCCCACAAGAAACGTCCGTTGGAATCGGAGAAACCCCATGAACCCACCCGTCAGTGCGCCCGCCATCAAGGTCGTCAAATCTGTCCGCGAACAGGTCAGCGCCGAGGAGTGGCAAGCCCGCGTCAATCTCGCCGCCTGCTATCGCCTCACCGCGATGTACGGCATGACCGAGATGATCGCCAACCACATCTCCTGCCGCGTTCCCGGCGAGCCCAGTCATTTCCTGATCAACCCTTACGGGATGCTTTATGAGGAAATCGATGCGTCCTGCCTGATCAAGGTCGACCACGACGGCAACACCGTCTTCAATGCCTCGGACTACGGCGTCAATGCCGCGGGCTTCGTCATCCACAGCGCCATTCACATGGCCCGCCACGATGTCGATTGCGTCACGCATACCCACACGCCGGCCGGCATGGCTGTCTCGGCGATGCAATGCGGCTTGCTGCCGCTGGCCCAGACCTCGATGCGGTTCGTGCACATCGCCTATCATGACTTCGAAGGCATCGCCGACGATGTCGGCGAGCGCGAACGGCTGGTCAGAGACCTCGGCGATCACGAGGCCATGATCCTGCGCAACCACGGTCTGCTGGTGGTCGGGCGCAGCATCGCATCGGCGTTCAACGCGCTGTTCCGGCTGGAGCGGGCCTGCGAGGTCCAGGTGATGGCGCTGTCCTGCAACACGAAGCTGACGATCCCCGCAAGCGAGATCCTGGAAAAGACTTTTGACAAGATGCGGCCGCGCACCGACAAGCCCAACCGCAACGGCGATCTGGCCTGGCCCGCGCTGCTGCGCAAGCTCGACCGGCTCGACACGTCGTACCGGGATTAGCCGGATCCGGTGGCCTGCCGGCGGGATTGCGTGAATCGCACTGTTTCTTGGGCAACTCAGTTGGTTGGTCCGTCGTCCCGGCCTCGAGCCGCGACCCATACCGGGCGATCTATCATTTGAGACCCGCCGTTCGACGCCGGTCGCCATCCACAAACGCCGGTGGTTATGATAGGGGTCGGGATCGACTTTCGCCGACCCCGCCCTCCGAACCGTACGGGCGGTTTTCCCGCATACGGCTCTCCAGTCGGTGGTTTCTTCATCGAGACTGTCTCGCTGCTTGCCAGGC
>NZ_JBAURI010000415.1:0-1742 GCF_049581145.1 Bradyrhizobium sp. | reverse complement strand
GAGTTCGCGAGCACCGCCAAGGAATCGTCGATCGCGCTGAGATCGTCGCGGGAACGGGCGAAACCCGCCTTGCCGCGCTTCGCGGGACGCCGACGGAACATGCCAAGTAAATCCACCATCCCCGCTTCGCTCAGCCTCTCAAAAAGATCGTCTGCGAAGGTGGGCTGCCAACCGCATCGCCGGCCCGATTCGCCTGCTTAGCATGAAGGAATGGACGCCCCTTGCCCAGCCAAAGCCCCTTGCCTCATGCGGGGTAAATATGGGCTGGCGCGGCGGCGCATCAACCTCAGCGCCGCAGGCCAGCAAACAAGTGATTGACATTATTTTGGTCTGGTTGGTCCCAGAGCCGGCAGCGGCGAGCCGCCACCAGGCCCGGCTGGGCCGCAGCCCTGTCCGGACTGGATAAACAATCCCTGGACCGGTCCGCTGTCGGACTCCACCCGCGACACGCCTGTCGTCATGTCCACAAACAGCCGGTCGCCCTTCAGCACATTCTTGCATTGCGTCAAAACGACGCCCCCCGTCATCGTGATCAGGTTGGTCTTGGTGTCGAAGATGGCGGTCTCGCCGGTCACGACCTGATCCTTCTGCGTGACCACCACGCTGCCATGCGCTTCCAGCCTCTTGATCGATGAGGCGCCGCCCGGACCGGGGGTCGCCGACTGCAAGGGCGCTGCTTTGGCCGCGGCCTTCGCGTTGGTGGCCGACGTTGTGGCCGGGGGCGACGCCGAATTCGATTCGTAGAATACCACCAGCGTCTTCGACGTCATGGTGGTGTCACCCTGCACCACCTTCACATCGCCGGAGAAGGTCGCCTCCTTCTTCTTGTCGCGCATCTCGAGCGAAGCGGCTTCGATCTGGATCGGCTGGTCCCTGTTCTGCGAAAAGCCCTGCATCGCGTTTGGCACGCCCTGCGCCGAACTTTGCGCCCGCACCTGGTCGGCGCCGGCGAGCGCGAGCAACACAGCGGCCAGGATGGCTCGACCCGCCTGGCGCCGCTTCAAAAAGCCTGATCGGGAAAACATCGCAGGGACGCTCATTTCGAGTTGGCGGACTTGGACTTATTGGACGACGACTTATTGGAGGACGAGCGCGGCTTGGCAGATGGCGCCGGCTCAACCGGCGAGGCCGACGCCGTTTCCTCTTGCGTGCCTGAATTGTCGGCGTCGAGATGGTCGAGATGCATCACGACATTGCCATCGAACCTCGAGACGGCCCCGCCGTCGGTGATATGGAGGCGGTCGGACGTCAATGTGCCGTTGGTCAACTTGACGTCGACATGCTCGTTGGAATCCACTGTGCCCTTGGCCATGTCGACAAAGGCCTGGGTGAGGCGTGCTTCGTAACCTGTCGTGGTCTGCACGAAGATGTCCTTGTGCAGATCGAGCGTCTGCTGCTTGTTGTCGAACAGCCCGGTGCGCGCGTCCAGGAACACGGTCGACTGATCCTCCATCAAGACCTTGGAGTGGAGCGTGTGGAGTTCGACGTGATCGGGGTCGGTGACGTCCTGGGTGGCGGTTTTCGCCCAGAGTTCATAGGGCCGCTGATCGGGCGTGTAACCTGACAGATGCGGCGATTCCATGGTGATCTTGGTGCCGGAGACCACCAGGTTGCTCATATCGAGCGGCAGCTTCGGAATCAGCATGCGGAACGGATTGAAGACGGAAATCCCGATTACCGAGGCCATGGCAAGGGCGACCGCCGTCGGCACCGCGACGCGCAGCACGCGCACCATGCGGCTG
>NZ_JBAURI010000414.1:0-8866 GCF_049581145.1 Bradyrhizobium sp. | reverse complement strand
GCTGTTGGCATCGGTCGCGCTGTTTCCGGAGCGCGCGCATCTGGTCGGCGCCTATTCGCTCGGCAAGGCCCAGCGCGTGATCGCGCTGATCCGAGAAGCTGGCTATGACGCGCCGATCTACCTGCATGGCGCGATGGACAAGATCACGCGCTATTACCAAAGCCGCGGCATCGCGCTCGGCGAGCTGCGTGCCGTGAAAGGGGTGAAAAAGGCCGCTCTCGCCGGCACAATCACGCTGGCACCGCCGAGCGCCACCTCCGACGTCTGGACGCGGCGGTTTCCCGATCCGGTGACCGCCTTCGCGTCGGGCTGGATGCGGGTGCGCGCCCGTGCCCGCCAGCGCGGCGTCGAACTGCCGCTGGTGATCTCCGATCATGCCGATTGGGACGGGCTGACCGCGACCATTGCCGCAACCGGCGCCGGCGAAGTCTGGGTCACCCATGGCCAGGAAGACGCGCTGGTGCATTGGTGCCGGAGCAAGGGCCTTGCCGCGCGGCCGCTCGATCTGGTCGGCTATGGCGACGAGGAGGAGAGCGAGACGCTGCCGGAAGGCGAGGACGCCGTGGCATGAACCGTTTCGCCGAGCTTCTCGACCGTCTGGCCTATGAGCCTGGCCGCAACAACAAGCTGCGGCTGATATCGGCCTATTTTCGCGAGGTCGGCGACCCCGATCGCGGCTATGCGTTGGCGGCGCTGACCGGCGCGCTGTCGTTCAAGCACGCCAAGCCCGGCCTGATCCGCGACCTGATCGCCGACCGCACCGACCCGGTGCTGTTCGCGCTGTCCTATGATTATGTCGGCGACCTCTCAGAGACCGTGGCTCTGATGTGGCCGAACGCCACGCTCGGCGTTTCCGTCTCCTCCTCGGCTGTTTCTTCTCCCTTACACCCGCGCAGCGGCGGGGGCGGGACGAGCGAAGCTCGCCCTGAGGGCTCGGGGGTGGGGGGTGGCTCCGCAAATTCGCACTCTCATGCTGGCATCGATCAGGCGGAAACACCCCCCACCCCCGACCCCTCCCCGCCACGCGCTGCGCGCGTGGAGGGAGGGGAGAAGATGGCCGGCCACAACAACCCGCCTCCGCCGACGCTCACTGAAGTCGTCACCACGCTGCGTACGCTCGGCAAGACCGAACTGCCGAAGCAGCTTTCGCGCTGGCTTGACGAGCTCGACGAGACCGGACGCTGGGCGCTGTTGAAGCTCGTCACCGGCGCGCTGCGGATCGGCGTCTCCGCGCGGCTGGCCAAGACCGCGGCCGCGGCCCTTGGCGACAAGGACCCGCATGACGTGGAACTGGTCTGGCCCGGACTGACGCCGCCTTACCTCGAGCTGTTCGCCTGGCTCGAGGGCCGCGGCGACAAGCCGGTCAATCGCGATCCCGCGCCGTTCCGCCCCGTCATGCTGGCGCATGCAATCGAGGATACCGATTTCAACAATCTCAACGCGGCCGACTACATCGCGGAATGGAAATGGGACGGCATCCGCGTGCAGGCGGTGGCGGGAAGCGACCCGCGCGGCCACATCGCAACGCGGCTCTATTCGCGCAGCGGCGAAGACATCAGCGGCAGTTTTCCCGATTTGCTGCCGTCGCTGCATCTGCCCGGCGCGATCGACGGAGAATTGCTGGTCGTGCGCGACGGCCGGGTGCAAAGTTTCAACGTGCTGCAGCAGCGGCTCAACCGCAAGGTCGTCTCATCGAAACTGACCAAGGATTTCCCGATCCATTTGCGCGCCTATGACCTGTTGAGCGAAGGCTGCGAGGATTTGCGCACGCGGCCTTTTGCCGAACGCCGAGCGCGGCTGGAAGCCTTCGTCAAAAAACTGGGAGAGGCCCGGGTCGACCTGTCGCCGACGATTGCTTTCGACAACTGGCAGGCGCTCGCCGCCGCGCGCGCCGATCCGGCCGCGGCCGGTGCCGGCCACGATGCCGAGGCCGTCGAAGGCGTGATGCTGAAACGGCGCGAGGCGCCCTATCTACCGGGCCGCCCCAAGGGCGAGTGGTGGAAATGGAAACGCGATCCGCACATCATCGACGCCGTTTTGATGTATGCGCAGCGTGGCCACGGCAAGCGCTCATCCTATTATTCCGATTACACCTTCGGGGTGTGGACGTCGGGTGCCGATGGCGACGAGTTGGTGCCGGTCGGCAAAGCCTATTTCGGCTTCACCGACGAAGAGCTGCTGCAGATCGACCGTTTCGTCCGCCGCAACACGACAGAAAAATTCGGCCCTGTGCGTCATGTCGTTCACGAACCTGAACAGGGCCTGGTGCTGGAAGTCGCGTTCGAAGGCCTGCAGCGCTCACCGCGCCATAAATCCGGCGTCGCGATGCGCTTTCCACGCATCAGCCGGCTGCGCTGGGACAAGCCGCCGCGCGAGGCTGACCGACTGGAGACGCTGGAGCGCATGCTCAAGACCGAAGCGGTGGAGCAGGCCGTGGTCAAGACAAACCATTGACGACCGTCGAAGGATTCCCCATGTCCATCCCGCGGGTGTACACTCGGCGTCACCGCGGCGAAGGAGAGCTTTGAGATGGTTAACGACACCAGGGAATTGCCCGCTGCCCCTGACGGATTTACCCGCTTTCTCGGCGGCTCGCCGCTGGCCGTCGTGTTTCGGCTGATCCTGCTGTCGATCCTGGTCGGCGTCGTGCTGGCGGCGGTCGGCTTCGATCCCTACAACATCCTCCGCAGCGTCCAGCTGTTGTTCCAGCGGCTCTGGGATCTCGGCTTCGACGCCGTCAACTGGCTATGGCGCTATTTCCTGCTCGGCGCCGTGATCGTGGTCCCGATCTGGCTGTTGTCGCGCATTTTCGCGCCGCGGAACCGGTGGTAATTCCAGAGCGAGATCGCAGCCGATGCAACTGCAATTTGTCGGCTGCGGCGATGCATTCGGCTCCGGCGGCCGTGCCAACACCTGCTTTCACCTCAGGGGCGCTGCCGCCAATCTTCTGATCGACTGCGGCGCCTCCTCGCTGCCGGCGTTGCAGCGGCTCGGGATCGTCCGCAATGATATCGATCTGATCCTGATCACCCATTTCCATGGCGACCATTTCGCGGGCCTGCCGTTCTTTCTGCTCGATGCGCAATTTTCGCGGCGAACACGGCCGCTGGTAATCGCCGGGCCCGATGGGGTCGAGGCGCGGCTGGTCCAGGTCATGGAAGCGCTGTTCGAGAACTCGTCGAAGACGAAGCAGAAATTCGAATTGTCCGTGATTGCGCTGCGGCCGGAGCAGACCAGGACATTCGGCACCATCGCGGTCACGCCCTATCGGGTCATGCATGGCGAATCCGGCGGACCGTTTCTCGCCTATCGGATCGAGGCCGAGGGTCGCGTCATCGCCTATAGCGCCGATACCGAATGGACGGACACGCTGATTCCGCTGGGGTGCGGCGCCGATCTCTTCATCGCCGAAGCCTATACTTACGACAAGCTCGTGAAGAATCATTTGAGCCTCGCGACGCTGGAATCGCATCTCTCCGCGATCACGCCCAAGCGGCTGATCCTCACCCATTTGAGCGACGACATGCTGGAGCGGCGCGATGCCTGTGCGCACGAAGTCGCGCAGGACGGCATGATCGTCAGTATCTAGGGGCGCAAGCAAGGTGGAACTTCGCCCGCTGCGTCTTCCATCCGGGGTCACGACCGCGCGGGTTTTCGCCATCGCCGGCCCCGCGATGATCGCGAACCTGACGACGCCTTTGATCGGCGTAGTCGCCACCACCGCGATCGGGCGGCTCGGCGATCCGGCCCTGCTTGGCGGCGTGGCGATGGCCTCCGTGATCTTCGATTGCCTGTTCTGGCTATTCGCCTTCCTTCGTATGGGCACGCTCGCATTCACCGCGCAATCGCTTGGCGCGGGCGAGATCAAGCAATTGCCGGCGCTGCTGGCGCGCGGCCTCGTCGTCGCGGGCTTGATCGGGGCAGGCTTGATCGCGCTTCAGCTGCCGCTTGCCGCCGTGCTGCTCGACCTCATGGGCGGCAGCGCAGCCGTCACCGGGGCGGCAAGGACCTACTACAGCATCCGGATCTGGTCGGCGCCGCTCGCGCTCGCCAATTACGTCGTGCTCGGCTGGCTGATCGGACAGGCGCGCGCGACGCTGGCGCTCGCCGTGCAGATCGCGATCAACCTGATCAACATGGCGATCACCGTGCTGCTGGTGCTGGTGCTTGACGCCGGCATCGCCGGGGCCGCGATCGCCGCGGTGATCGCGGAAGCAACGGGGCTTGCGCTTGGGCTGTTGATCGCGCGGCGTCTGGTGCGCGGGCCGTTGACCGTGCCACGTACGGTGCTGTGCGATCGTGCACAGCTGAAGCGGATGCTGGCCGTCAACCGGGACATCATGATCCGCACCGCGGCCCTGATCGCGGCGTTCCTGTTCTTCACCGCGCAGGGCGCCCGCGCCGGCGACGTGACGCTCGCCGCCAACGCGGTCCTGAACAATTTTCTGCTGATGAGCGCCTTCTTTCTCGATGGACTGGCCAACGCCGCCGAGCAGCTCTGCGGCCAGGCCTATGGCGCGCGCGACAGGCGCGACTTCACCAGCGCGACCCGGCTCGTCCTGCTCTGGGGTTTGGCCTTTGCGCTCGCGGTCGCCGTGGTGTTCGCGACACTCGGGCCTGTCCTGATCGATATCATGACGGCGAATGCCGCGGTGCGCGTCGCCGCGCACGATTTTCTGGTCTTCGTGATCGTTTCGCCGCTGCTTGCGGTGTTCGCCTTTGGCTTCGACGGGGTCTATATCGGCGCGACCTGGGCGCGCGACATGCGCAATCTGATGGTGCTGTCGCTGCTGATGTTTCTCGCCGCCTGGTTCGCGCTGCGCTCGTTCGGCAATGGCGGGCTCTGGGGCGCACTGCTGGTGTTCTACGCCGCCCGCGGCGGCCTGCAGGCGCTGCGCTATCCGCCGCTGCTGAAGGCATCGTTTGCAGCATGATGGATCCGAGGTCGGCGAGTTTCTTCCTTATCCGCTTGCGGAGCGAGGTGAAAAAAGGAGAATCCCTCAAACCGGCCAGTCCTCGGCGGTGATGGTGGCGGCGTCGGCGCCGACGATTTCCGACAGCTGCTCGCGACCGGTGCGCAATAGCGTGGAGGCGAGATCGGCCTTGATGTCGTCGACGAGGCCGAGGCCCTTGTAGATCAGCGACGAATACAGCTGGACCAGGCTGGCCCCGGCGCGAATCTTGGTCAGCGCGGCGCCGCCGCTGTCGATACCGCCGGCGCCGATCAGCGGAAACGCCCCTTCGACCCGGACGTAGGTCTCCGCCACCATACGCGTCGACAGCCGGAACAGCGGCCGGCCCGAGAGGCCGCCCTGCTCCTTGGCGAGCGCCGGTTCGCGCAAGGTCGAGGGCCGCGCCACCGTGGTGTTGGCCACGATCATGCCGTCCACCCGGCGCGAGCGGGCGACATGCACGACCTCGTCAAGCTCGGCGAGGCTCAAATCGGGAGCGATCTTGAGCAGCACCGGCGAATCACCGGCCTTTTCGCGGACCCGTTCGCGCGCATCGATCACCTTGGCGAGGAGATCATCGAGTATGTGCGCCTGCTGCAGGTTGCGCAGGCCCGGCGTGTTCGGCGAGGAGACGTTGACGGTGAAGTAGCTTGCGACCGGCGCGAAGGTCTCGATCAGGTGCACATAGTCGGCGACGCGATCCGGCGAATCCCGGTTGGCGCCGACATTGACGCCAACGATGCCGGCCTGATTGGCGCGCGAAGCGAGCCGGCGCAGCACGGCTTCGGCGCCGTCATTGTTGAATCCCATGCGGTTGATCACGGCTTGGTCTCGCGCGAGCCGAAACAGCCGCGGCCGCGGATTGCCGGCTTGCGGCTTCGGCGTCACGGTGCCGATCTCGACAAAGCCGAAGCCGAGCCGCAACAGCGCGTCCGGCACCTCCGCATTCTTGTCAAAACCCGCGGCCATGCCGATCGGGTTGGGAAAATTGAGCCCGAAGGCGCGCACCGCGAGCTTGGGATTGTCCGGCCGCGGCCGCAGCGGCGGCAACAGCCGCACGCCTTGGATCGCCAGACGATGGGCATCCTCAGGATCGAGCCAGCGCAAAAGCGGCAGTGACAACGCATTGACGGCCCGGATCACGGCTCAAGCTCCGGAATGTCGTGAGATCCGTCCGCGCGCGTGTGCAGTTCGAGCACGGCGCGCACCGCGCCGAGATCGAGTTCGCCGTAGAGATGCGGAAACAACTCGTCGTTGCGCGAGCGCTCCCAGCGCAGCGCCTGACCCAGGGCGTCGGCATCGACCTCGACCAGGAACAGCGCCGTCTGGCCGAAGAAGTGCTTGCGCGCAGTCTCGCCGACCTGTGCAGCCGTGGAGAAATGAATGAAGCCGTCGCGCGCATCATCGGCGCTGCCACGATAGACCCCCCGCCGCTCGGCCTCGCGCCAGGCCGACGCGGAACAGATTTTAAAGATGGTATTCACGGATCCTGACGGGGCGGCTCGAGGGCTTGGACTTAAGGGCTCGGCCTACAGGCTTCTGACGGGTTGCGGGCCAATCCGCGACCGTATCGGCCGCACCGGCTGAACTCAAGGGCAGCTTCCAATCCCTTGCAAGGCTGGGGAAAGCCGGCCAATTTGGGAATGATTCCCAGAATCATCGTCCCTAAGCGCCCGGTCCAGACCAGGCGATGGGCAAAGCCGTGGCGCCTGACCCATGCGCAGACTGGACCACACTGCATCGGCTCCCGTCGCGCGCTGATCTGCCAGCCTGCGCGCTCGCCAAATACTCCGACCGCGATCGCCCGGACACGGCAACCAGCTCATTCGTTGTTGCGAATTCGCAGGCTAAACGTGCCGACCATCTTCTCTCAAGAGCGCTCGTCGCGCGAGGTGGGCACGGAGCGAAGACCGCCTTTGCCCAGCCTGAGACATTTTTTCGATATGCTGGCGCGAGTTCAGGACGCGTAGTCTGGCTCCTGGCGGTCTAGGATCCGCTTCAAGGCATCGAAATGCCGCTGCGATGGGCTCGGGCCCTTGTACAATTGATCATCCCTGAAATCGCGCTCGGTCTTTTCCACCACGGGCGGGGGAAGCTGCTTCAGCGGCTGCCCGGTCCACATCGCGTAGATCTGCACCTGCGCCGCGCGTTCGGTGTAGTAGAGCCGGTCGTAAGCGTCGGCGACGGTTGAGCCGACGGTCGAGATGCCGTGATTGGCCATGAAAAGAATGGTCTTGTCGCCGATCACGCCTGCTAGCCGCGCGCCTTCCGCCGGGTCGAGCGCAGGCCCGGTATACACATCGTCATAGGCGATCTGCTCGGACAGCCCGACCTCGGTCTGGCCGATCTCCTTGATGCGCGGATCCTCCAAACGGGTAAGCGCGCTGGCATAGGGCATGTGGGTGTGGAACACAGCCTTGGCCTGCGGCAGTGCCTTGTGGATCGGCGCGTGGATGCAGTAGCAGGAGCGCTCGACGTCGCCGGCGCCGCTTTTGACCAGGCCGTCATCAATGCCGACCTCCATGAAGGACGACGCGGTGACCTCCGACCAATGCATGCCAAACGGGATCTGGTAGTAGCGGTCGCTGCGTCCGGGCACCACAAGGGTCAGATGATTGAAGATGCCCTCATGAAAGCCGTGCATGTAAGCCAGCCGGTGCGCGGCGGCGAGATCGACCCGCGCCTGCCATTCCTCGGCGCTGCATTCGGAAAGCGTCTTCGGCGAAACCCTGAACTGCATGAATGTTCTCCCTGCATGTTTTTTTCGACGCCATCCGCGTCGCTCGCCGCGACGAGACGGCCGGGCAGTTGGCGCATCACACCGCAGGATAACGCATTTTGGAACTGTCTTGGTCGGAAATTGCACAAGCCTCCCATCTGCATTTGCGCGTCCGCATCGCACTTTTGAGAGCATAATTTCGGGTCAGAGGGTCCGACGCTACGGCAGGCTTTGGGAGGGTTTGCAGTTCCATGTCGTCAAATACAGCTCATTCCGAACGGACGAGGGTCGCGGTCGTGGGCCTCGGCAGTATCGGCGGGGTCATCGCCGGGTTGCTCGCAGCGCTGGATCGCCATGATATCGTCGCCTGCGTCCGGCGACCGGTCACGCGCCTGGTCGTGGAGCGGGCGGAAGGCGCGGTCGAGGTTGCCATCCGCGCGCTGAGCGATCCGGCGCAGGCGAGCCCGGTGGACTGGATCCTCTTGTGCACCAAAGCGCAGGACACGGCCTCGAGCGTGCCGTGGCTGCGGCGGTTGTGCGGGCCGCGGACCCGGATCGCGGTACTGCAGAACGGGATTGGCCATGCCGAGCGCCTGGCCCCCTTGGTCGGGGCCGCGACCGTGGTGCCGACCATCGTCTATTACAATGGCGAGCGCCTGGCGCCCGACCGCATCCGTTACCGGCGCGCCGGCGAACATGATTTCGCCGTCGGCGCTGATCCGGACGGACGGGGATTCGCCGCGCTGCTCGATGGCACGGCGATGCGGATCCTTGTCAGCCCCGATTTCAGAACGTTGGCCTGGCGGAAACTGCTGCTCAACGCCATCGCCAACCCGATCACGGCCCTGACGCTGCAGCGCCAGGCAGTGTTCCGGCGCGACGACATCAAGACGCTCTGCCTCGCCATTCTCGAGGAGGCGGCGGCGGTCGGGCGCGCCGACGGCGCACGGCTTGCCGCCGACGAACCGGAGCGATTGCTGGCGACAGTGCTGACCTACCCGCCCGACGCCGGCACCTCGATGTATTTCGATCGCCTGGCGGGCCGGCCGCTCGAGATCGATGCGCTGACCGGCGCGGTGGTCGAGGCCGGCGAGCGCCACGGCCTGCCGATGCCGCTCAACCGCACGCTGCTGACGCTCGGCCGTGCGATCAGCGACGCTGCCACAGCCCGCGGACAGTGAGCTCGATCGGGCGT
>NZ_JBAURI010000413.1:0-1765 GCF_049581145.1 Bradyrhizobium sp. | reverse complement strand
GACTCGGCATCCAGCACGCGGCCTTCGATTCTGGCAATCTCGGCGCCAACCAGTGCTACGGCATGCTCGAAGTTCGCCGGGCAGTTCGCTTCCCACGACTTAATCTGCGCGTGATGCGCCGCAAGCTTGGCTTGATGGGTTGCATAAGGATCGAGGCCCGTGGGCTCGCAACATGCTGCATGAGAGAGCGCGGTATAAAGATGGTATTCCGCCAACTCCAAGGGATGGATCTTCAATAAGCCGGAAGTCACCCCTCTTTCGGCTTTCTCTGCCGCATCGATGGCGGCTGTATAATCGCCAGCGGAGAGGCCCGCTTGCAGCTTTCTGATCCAGTAAAAGCATTCCGGCACGACCGCCCGAAGTCTGGTCATGCGCTCTTCGAAGGCGCGTTCCGATAAGTTGCCCTGGTCGAATGAACCGAATTTGACCGTCTCGCCGCGAAGCATCCGGGTGATCGCGAGAGTAGGAAACACCAGGTTAGCGATGTGTTCGAATCCGAGTTTGCGCGAAAACTCCATTGCATCTTCGGCCTCTCGGGCCACCCGATCGAGCGGTTCGCCCACCGCAAGACGACGGAAAGTGACCGTGCTCAGAGCGCGCGCGGCGTACGCCGCGTCTCCGAGCTCGCTCGCGACTTGAAATCCTCGCCGCCCGGCTTCCAGGCTCTCGCCAAGCGGTCGCGTCCAAGGCGTGAGAAGCGCAAAGACCACATAGGTCTTTGCGGCAAACCGCCTCATTCCGCGTTGTTCAACCAGATCGCAGGCGAGCCTTCCAAGCCGATAGCCGGCGGCATAGTCGCTGAAGTGGTAACTAGCGGAAAGCCCGACCGCGGCATAAATAGCTGTTGAGGCGTCGCTGTTCCCGTGATCGAGGCTGAGATTTACCCCCCTGCAGATCGCGAGCGTGTACAAATTTTCGTCGAAATATAACGTTGGCGCGCCGAACATTGCAAGAAAGTCCAGCGTCGCGAGTTGCTCTGAATCGGCCATTCGCGACAGGTTGATCAGTTCCTCGATTTCCCGATCACCCAGATTGGACCAGATGCGCTGGTACTCCCGCTGCGCCTCCATCTCCGAAGGATGAGGCGGCCAGTCGATTCCCACGCTCCGGAGGTATTCCAAGCCCAGCTCAACGGCACGGTTACTGTTCCTGAGCATCGTATATAAATCGACGCGTCGGCTTGCGACGACCGCACGCTGGACCGTATCCGCCGCGCGTGATGCAAGCGCCGCAAGGCGCTCCTCCGCGGACGAGAATGCGCCCATCCAAAGCTCGCAATCGGCTCGGTGCTGCTCCAACTCGAATGCCAGCCCCTGCCGGTTCTCCCACGCCTCCTGCGACAACAGCTCCATGCCAGCCTTGAGGTAGGAGAGCGCCGAAGCGTAGGCAGCCGAGGCCTTTGCGCGTTTGCCGGCGACGAGGTTGAGCTGCGCGACCTGCGCACGCTCCTCCTTTGAGGCGATCAAGGCCGCGCCCTGATTGAATTGGCTGACGATCTCGAAGATCGCCTCTTCTTGCAGCTCCTTCGGGGTCCGCTCCGTCAGCAATCTTCCAATGCGGAGATGAACCTCGGCGCGCGAGGTCTGCGGGATCATCGAATAAGCGGCTTCCTGCACCCGGTCGTGGATAAAGTAATAGCTATCTCCGCGACGTTCGACCAGTTCCTGGCGGACCGCGTCCGAGAGCGACGCGTGAACCTGGTCCAACGAGGTTTCGAGAACGATCGCCAATGTTTCCGTGTCGGCGGCGGCGCCGAGACAGGCGA
>NZ_JBAURI010000412.1:0-11566 GCF_049581145.1 Bradyrhizobium sp. | reverse complement strand
GTCCAGGGCTGCCCCTTGCGCCCGACCGCGGCGCGGCCGGCCTCCAGGGTGCGGCGCGGCAGCGGGCTGTAGGACGCCGCGTTGAGATAGCAGATCTCGCGCGGCACCTCGAACAGATCGCGCTGGCAGGCAAGCATGGGAGTCTCTCTTGGGTGGGAGAAGCGTGTTGTCGATCCGCAAATCCTAGCCGATGCCGCGACGTCGGCCAAATGCCGGCCGGGATGATCTTGCCGCCCTCGACTCGCCACGCTACGTTTTCGGGTTCGCTCCTTCAGGCTGAAGACGATCGGAGATGGCCCGATGACGACAGAGCCTGTCGGCACCAGTCCCTCGCGCGCGGGGCCTGAGCTCGCGCTGTGGCTGGCCATTGCCGGCATTCTCATCGCGGGGATCGGGTTTTCCTGGAATCCAACTCAGCTCGCGCAAGGACTCGCCGCGACCTTCATCGCCTGCGCGTTGGTGCACGCCGCGCTATCGTACAGCCCGCGGCGGGCGCTGGTGCTGTTCGTCATCTGCATCACGATCACCTTCACCATGGAAAACCTCGGGGCCGCGACCGGTTTTCCGTTCGGCGCCTATCATTTCGAGGTGGGTGCCGGCCTGCCCTCGATCGGCCGCATCCCCATCATCGTCGGACCGCTGTGGTTCGGCGGCGGCTATTTTGCCTGGATCGTGGCCTCCATCCTGCTCGATGGCGCCGACCGGCGGCTCGATCGACCCTTCAATGTCGTCGCACTGCCGATCGTGGCGGCGTTCGTCGTGACCCAATGGGACCTGGTGATGGAGGCGCCGAACGCGACCATCGCCAAGGCCTGGATCTGGCACCAGGGCGGCGGCGTATTCGGCGTTCCCCTGTCCAATTATCTCGGCTGGCTCCTGACCGCATGGCTGTTCTTTACGGTCTTCGCGCTCTATCTGCGGCGCTCATTCCGGCTCGCGCCCGCGGGCAGAACGGCGAGCATCAAGCTTCAGGCGGTCGCCATTCTCTTCTATGTCAGCGCCGGGCTGACGCAATTCGTGCCCTGGATGATGGGACAGACCGGCGACGTTGCCGATGCCGCCGGTTACCACTGGCGGATCGGCGACATCAGGGAGGCGACGGTGGCCATCCTGTTGCTGACGATGTGCTTCACCGCGCTGCTCGCCGCGTTCCGCCTGTACGCGTGTTGGGCCGATCCCGATCATCGTGCATCAAAACGCAACCATCAGTAACACTGCTGACGATCGACCCACCCTTCGCTAACGGCTCATTAACCCTGTCGGACGTAGGGTTCCCAGGGACACCGAGCGGCCGGTTGTCGGGTGGCGAGATGGTGCTGGCAAACAAGAAATCGATTCCTCCGGCCACCGAAGAACGCCGGCGCTTTCAACGGGTCAAGGTTCACCTGCTCGGCCGCTACATGCTGCCGGACCGGCGTGAATTTCCCTGTCAGGTCATCAACATGTCGCCGGGCGGGCTGGCGCTGCTGGCGCCGGGCATCGGCAATGTCGGCGACCGCGTCATCGCCTATCTCGACCATATCGGCCGGGTCGAGGGCAAGATCACCCGCATCATCGACAACGGTTTTGCCATGACGGTCGGCGCGACCGCGCGCAAGCGCGACAAGCTCGCAGCGCAACTGACCTGGCTCGCCAACCGCGATATCCTCAATCTGCCCGAGGACCGCCGCCACGACCGTATCATTCCGCGCAACCCGATCGCCGTGCTCACGCTCGAGGACGGCAGCAAGATGACCTGCCGGATCATCGACCTTTCCTTGTCCGGCGCTGCGATCGCCGCCGAAAACCGGCCGCCGCTCCGGTCGCTGGTCATGCTCGGCCGCGTCCAGGCCCGCGTGGTGCGAAACCTCGAAGACGGCTTCGCTCTCGAGTTCGTCCATCAGCAGATGGCGGATACTCTCGAAGACAGCGTAACCGCGCGGTAAAGCGCAAACCACCCCCATCATCCGCAATTTCGCGGGCCGCGGCCCCCTTCGCCGCGGACCAAGGCGACCGTGGCCACACGCCCGGCCACGGCGGGCGTGGTTAATTCACCAGGCTTTTTGCGCCGCAAACCCTGCAATGCGCGCGATGCCGCGCTTAATCGATAAAATTTGAATCGATTGCCGTTGCTTCAAATTTGAATCAAACACGATTCAAGTCTGGATCGATTTAGCGCCAGTTTTGATTTTCATTCGTCTCAAATTGACTTCGGCTGCTTAGCGGCCGCGCAAAAGCTTTGTGCGAAATCTGGTCCCAACAAGAAACGGGGGCCACGATGTCAAAACTCACCGGACAGGGAAAGCGACTGGCGATTGCAGCGATCCTCTTGGGGATCAGTGCTTCAGCCCATGCGGGCGACGACCGCATGCTCTATGCGAGCCTCGGCGACACCACGCGCGCGCCGATCGGCTGGATCCAGTTCTGCGCCGACTACGCCGACCAATGCAAGAGCGGACCGACGGAGCCGCGCGACATCGTGATGTCGCAGGCGGCGTGGCGCGACCTGGTTCGGGTCAACCGCTGGGTCAACGAAACCATCAAGCCGATGACCGACATGGATCATTGGGGCGTGGTCGAGAAATGGTCGATACCGACCGACGGCTACGGCGATTGCGAGGATTACGTGCTGTTGAAACGCAAGATGCTGATCGAGGCCGGCTGGCCGCGGGAGGCGCTCTTGATCACGGTGGTGCGCGACAGGAAGGGTGAAGGACACGCGGTGCTGACGGTGAAAACCGACAAGGGCGAGTTCATCCTCGACAACGAGAACGAGAACGTCGTGGCCTGGACCGAGACCGGATACCACTTCGTCAAGCGCCAGTCGCAGAGCGATCAGAATGTCTGGGTCTCGCTTGGCGACAGCCGCTCCGCCGTCTCGACCGCCTCCGCCAAGGAGCACTGAGACAACAACGACGCAACAATCGCGCGAGAGATCGCCGATCACAGCAATTCAGGAGTTACGCGAACCGGTCGCATCCCCACCCCTCCCCGTCCCAGACCGGATCGCGCGCGGCCAGCTCTCCCCCAAGGGCTGGCCGCAACTTTTTCTGCCACTATAAGTGCTGGATTTATTGAGCTTTTTACTTAGCGCCATGTCGCTATCATGCGGAACACTACGCGAACACCGCACCCCGAGACGTGGAAAATCCGTGGAATTTGATCACTTTCCGTTCTTAAAAAGCCAGGGCCCACGGTCCATGGATGGCACCCTTGGACCTATATCACGGCTTGACTCTCGTTCTCTCTTCGTTCTGAATGTCTGCCATGCCCAAGCGCCCATCCTGGTACGATCGTAACACCGAGACGTCACCTTTCCTGACGGCCTTGGCCGAGGCGCGCCTTGAGTGCAATCGATCCGAGAATATTCTCGCCCATGCCAAACAGCCCGGTAGCCTGATCCTGATTGAGGCAATCAAGTCGGCAATCGACGATTGCGCCGAGCGCGAGATGGGCGCGCGGGATTTCTTCTATGGCCGCGGGCACAGCATAGGCGGCGAGTCGTAGGCCAGCGCGCGAATTCGCGGTTCGCCCCCCCCCTGTTGCACGCTGCTACTTGGGGTAAGATCTCCGAGTCGAGATATCAAAGGAGATTCGGATGCCAAGAGATTCCAAGTACATACGTTTCCCAAATGTCTTGAAGAAAATGGATGAAGTCATTGAGCGCTTTGGCCAAAAAGGTGACGTAGCGCGGGGGCTTCGCGCCATTGAGCGCAAAACGAAATTGGAGATAAGGGGACTAAGGGGGCCAATACTTCGCCGTTGTCGCGGCTAAGCGCGCAAGAAAAGCTGGCGCGGGGCATGCGCCAGGTCATCTACTTCCCCAGCCACGCCTTCACGGCCAGCCACGCCGCGCCCAACACCCCGCCGACGACTGCGGTAATCACCGCCCGCAGCGTGTAGCTCTGCACCTGCTCGACGCTCTTGCGCCAACGGCGAAGGTGCTGGAAATCGGCCTTGATCTCCCGCCTGTCATCGCCCTCGATGCCGAACGACGCCAGCGCCCCGGTGATTTCCTTACGCACGGCAACGGATACGGCTTCCTCGATTTCGGCGATCAGCATGGCCTACTTGCTCCAGCTCTTGCGGTAGTCCTCGAACCAGCCTGGAACGGAGCTGAGACGACTCCGAACCTCGATATCGTCACTGACCGTGAGGCGAAGCATTGCCCGCAGATCCATGCCCTTGCAGCCCGAGACGCCGAACCAGGGAAAGGAACAGGTTGGGCTGAGAGTTGGGACCACGGGGGCTTTTGTCAGCAGCTTTGGGGCCCGAAGCGGCGGGGTGGGTGCTGCCGGCGGCGGGAGCGGCTGGGACGCGCAGGCCGCCAGGCTCAAGGTCAGCATCACCAAACACGCAAGCCGGCGCGGCGCGCAGCTGCTCGATTTCGGCCACATCTTTCGCATGCTGTTCCTTCGCTTTCGCTTCGATGGCGCTTGCCCGCGCCGTGTCATCGGCCGCCGCGCTGCGGTCCGCCTGTTTTGCCTTTTGCTCGAGCTGTGCCTTTTCGGCGTTCCACTGCGCTTGCAGATCGGCGCGGCCGGTGTGGTCGCCATAGATCAGGGCGCCGTAGCCGACCGCGATGAACGCGGCGGCGATCGCCGCGAATTGCCGGGCGAGCGGCACCAAATAGACGAGGAAGCCGAGGCCAACGAGCGCGCCGACCGAAAGGCCGGACCATTCGGAGATGTGCAGCACTTCGCGCCAGGCGCCGAGCACGGTGTCAAACGTGGTCATTGAGCAATCGCCTCCGGCGGTCCCAGACGATGAAGCCGCAGAGCGCGGCGATGGCGGCGCAGGCCAGAAAGGCCGGATCGCGGATGGCGACCGCGAGCGTATCGAACACGCCCAGCTCGGCCAGCGAACCTTTCGCCTCCTTGATGGGATCAAGGATCTCGTTGAGCGCCTTCGCCGCTTCCGCGATCGAGAACGAGAAGATGCTGCCGGCGGCGGCCGCGGTCTTGGATTCGCTGATGTGCTTCGGCGGCGGATTGCGCTCCGCCTTCGGCGAGAACACCACGTCCGGATCGGGCTCCGGCGGCGCGTCGAGCTCGTCGGGCGTGTGAAACCAGGCGATCTCCGCATTGCGCCGCCGGACCAGGCCCTCCATCCGCTCGCCCTTGGCGCAGACGTACTGCAGCAGCTTGGCGGCGACGGCTTCAATCCGGCCGGCATTGATCAGCCGGATCGCGGCTGTGGCCGCAGCGGGGCAATTGAACCAGGTGTCGACCAGCGCATCGAACTGATGTTGCGTCACGTCCACCGCGAGCTGCCGGTTCACCGCCGCGACGCAGGGCGCCAGATCGCGCGTCAGCATGTCGCCGGCCTCCTCGCGCGTGACGCGCAGGCCCTGGACGATCCTGACGCCGCCGGCGGCGTCGGTGTGACCAAAACCGATCGTCAGCGTGCCCCGCACCGCGCCGCCGTCCCATTCGACATATTGCAGCCGCCCGTCGATGCGCGCCTTCGGCCGCTTGTCGTCATAGACGTAGCCGACGAATTCTTCCCAGGGCTCGGTGAGCCGGTCCCGAGCGGCGGCGCTGAAGTGGCGCGTCATGATGCCAACCTGCTTTCGACCTCGCTGCGCGGCTCGCGGACCGCCTGAAAGCCGTTCGCGAGCACGATCACGGTGCGGGCACCAGGGGCATAGGCCCCCGGCTCCGCGTCCCGAACGTTCTCGACCTGGTCCGGATTGATCCCGACCGGCGCGCCGTTCGGCTCGGTGAAGTGAACCAGCCTCACGAGTGAGCGGCGGGCTCGGCGGCCGGCGTGGCGGGAGCGGCCGGCGTCGCAACGTTGGGCGCCGCAACCGTCTTCTTCAGCCCCGCCACGTCGGTTTCCAGCGCGGCAACGCGGGCGGTCACGTCGGCCACCGCGCCCTTTTCGAGCTGCGCCAGGTCGGCCCGGAGCTTCGAGATCTCGGCGCTTGCGCTGGCGAGCTTCGCCTTGAGCCAGGCCCAGGCGGCCGGAACGCCCTTGGTTGCGCAAAGGTAGAGAAAGTAGACGATGCCCACGGCACCCGCGCCGAGTGCAAGGCTTGGAATACTCACGTCCATGGTGTCTCCCAGATAGGCTGATTAAGTTGATGAAGGCTGATTGGAGCTTGCGCACGTTTGCGTTGCGCATTAGTTTTGGCACATATGAGCATCCACAGTTTTTTGGGTGATAAGAATGCGCCAGTTGTTGAAACGCAGCGATGTTCTGCGCATGGCGCTGGAGGCCGCATGATGTGGAACGAGGAGGTAGAGCCGTGCCCGACCTGCCCGGAAGGCTGGAAGCCCCTCCACAAGCAGCATTGCAACGCCTGCTATGAAGGACAGATCGAGCGGCTGAAGGAGGAAAACCAGCGACTCCACATGTTAATCCGTTCCGGGCATAGTGCGACCTCCAAGGATTGGGGGCCGGATGCCGAACTTTCTCAACCTTCCAGATTGGGAGGTTTCCAAGGTGCTTGAACACGTTACCAGGGGTCAACAGAAAAACCCGCCAGCGAGCCCTGGCGTTTATACAACTTGGCTCACGATGTTCGGTTGTGTTGGGGTTCCGCTATGAGAACAGCGGCGGATTTCAATCAGTTCTACGAGGTCGCAGACCCTTGGAAGATCGGACAGGCCTCGTTTCGAGATCGCGTATATCGGCGCCTTCTACGCGGCATGGTCCATGGGCGTACCGTCCTTGAGCTTGGTTGTGGCGAAGGCCATCTAACCGAAGTTGTTTTCGACGAAGCGCGAACCGTGACGGGGATAGATATCAGCAACGTCGCGATCGAGCGCGCCAAGGCGCGCAATCTGTCGAACGCGCGTTTCGAGAACAGTGACTTTTTGCGGACCTCATTCGAGGGCTACGACCTGATCGTCGCCCTCGAATGTATCTATTACCTTTCGCCTGACGAACAGGAAGAGTTCTTTGCGAAGATTGTGCGCGAGCACACCGGGAGGCTGATCCTGTCGGCGCCGATCATTGGCGAGAACAAATTCCGTCGCTACTTCACCCATGACCAGCTTATTGCGACGTTCGCGCGCCACGGCATGACGGTTGCTAAGTTTCACAATTTGAACATCAGCCGGCGCGACCTGCCTACCACCGCCGCCGCAATCGCGGTGCGAATTGCGCCGGCTCTTTTGGATTGGATGCCAGAGCCGTTGATATATCAGCGGCTCTATATGATCCGCATAATGTAATTGCAGACGATAGATGGTTGGACGTTGTTGTGAGCGCCTCCGCCGCCAGCATTCTGGATCGAGATTCCAGTGCCCGCATTTGCGGTGTTGGGCCAAGTCGCAGTCGCTGCAGTCGCGCCCGAACCCGCGGAAGCCCAGGTTTGATAATTGTTGCCGGTACCAGGCGCGGCCGCTTCTTGTTGATGCGAGTGGCCAGGATCGTTAACGCCATGATTGTGCGAGGGCATTTCGGCGCTAGAAAGCGTGTGAAGCTGCTCGCCGCCAGCAGAGCCGAGCGCGTTGCCAAGAACACTGTTGACGCGTCCGGCTTGCGACCCACCCAAGTTGTCAGCCGGAACGCTGACGCGACCGCGGCAATCAGGCAAATTGAACGTGGTCGTGCCGTCCCCCGCGCCGTAAGCGTTACCTACCAGCGTATATAATGACGAGTACACCGTTCGCGAAATCGCCTGCCCCGCCGGAAAAGCAAAGGCGCTGCTCGGGGTGGTGGCGCCCCAATAATCGAGACCGGCGCCAAGCGGGATGCCATACGTGTTGCCGGCGTTGCCTTGCAGATAGAACGCGCCATCCGTGTTATTATAGATCGCGACATAAGGCGCGCCCTGAATGATCGCGCCTGACTGCAACTCGAGATTCGGCGCCGTGCGCAGCGGCTTTGCGCCGAGCCCGTCCACATTGAGCGTCACCGTTGCCCCGTTCGTCACATGCGGCGCGAAGGCGATCACCTGCCCATTGAGATGCGCCAGCGAGTCGAACTGGCTATAGCTCGAAACGATGTAAGCCGTCGACGTGCCGGTGGTGACGATCGCGCCTGCGATGTCGTCGCGCCATTTTGCCACCGCGGCCATCATGGCGCGTCCGGACGGACTCACCGCAGAGGGCGCCATTCCCGGCGACCAATTTATGCTTGGATCGGCGTTGCCGTTATTCGCGTTGGTTTGCGACCAGTTGAAGATGCTCACGCTTCATCCTTGCAGGTTCGAAAAGATTGGAGCCCGAGCCGCGAGCGCGGCGCGAAGCTTGGAAAGGTCGATCTGGCGCGGTTGAGGCACGAAGATCGGCGGCGGTACATTCGGGGCGGCAAAAGGTTGAGGTGAAGGCGCGGGCATAGGCGCGGCCTCGGCGCCCGCTGCTGGCGCTTGCAGGCCTGCATTTTGCGGGCCTGCACTGGCGAAGATCGGAGGTGGTCCCGGTGGCGCGATGGGCCCCGGCGCGGCTGGCGCGGCCTGTGGTGCGTTGTTCTGCGGCCCGGGCTGCGGAGCTGCCGTCCCCATCTTTTTCGCTGCCCAGGCCTGCAGGCCTTGCGCGGTCATGCCGCGCAGGAACGGGTTGGCCTTGGTAGCCGCTGGCCCCAGAATATCCGCAGCCGAGTCGCCCGGATCGGCCTGCAGGATCTTCACCGCGGCGCCCGGCCCGGCAAAGTGTGCAAGGTAGGTTGTGCCCGGCGTGACCGGGAGTCCGTTATTTGCTAACACGGCCTGGTTGTCGGCCGCGTAGGCGTCCGTCATCTGCGGTGCGAGAACCGGATCAGTTTTGAGTGCCAAAAGATCAGCATCGGACTTGCCTGCGGCGATATCAGGCCGGTGCTGTTTGAGCACCGATAACCAGGTCGAATCGATGAACTGTCCGGGCCCCGCCGCAGACGAATTAGAGTTGGTTGCGTTCGGATTTCCGCCGCTTTCAGCGTTATCGATTTGATCGGATATTGCCATGTGGCTCTGGTACCTGTTTCAAAGCGTGATCATCTTCGTCGTTGCTGCGTCCAACATTCACTGGCAGTGGACGCCGAACCCATATCTAGCGGGGTACGCGGGTGTCGGGGCCGCTTACGGGGCTACTCAACTGGCCTGCCGCTTGCTGGCCAGCTATCAGCGTGGCCGGAGCCGTCGCCTGCGAAAGCAGATGATTGAGAAGCGCCGCCACATGTACATTTTTTTGCGCCGTGCGCAGCGTGTTGGCATTGGGTCGGATCGGAGCGGCCAGCGAGCGCGCTAGTAATCGACCTGCCACGGCGGCCGGCACCGCCAGATGCGGATGCGTGGCGACAGCGGCGACGGTCGATAGACTGCCGACCACGCGCCCGGTACCTGACGGATTGCCATAGGCGTTGAGCTCCTTGGCCTTGCGGCTCAACGTCGCTACGTCTTCGAGCGCGTCTGCAAGATCGCCGCGCCCGGTTGAGCGAAACAACAGGTTCTTGCCTCGATCGGATAGCTTGCCATAGGCGGTCAGGAATCGCTCCGGAGAGAACCGGCCGTCGACATCGCGGCCCATCCTGGAGACCACGGCAGACGCGACCTCATTCCAGTCCGTGGCGCCGATCGCCTTGCGCGCCAACAACAGCTTATTTGCATCCGCCCGCGAATTTGTGGATGCAAAGCCGACCAGACGATCCAACACACGCTCCGGCGCGGCGCTGGCATCGTTGCCAACGATCTTGGCAAGCTCTGCGCGGCGATCGTTGATCTTCGAGGCCAGCGTATTGGCTTTCTCGAATGCCTCGGGCGCCAGCGTGCGTTTCTGGAAGCGCCCGTTCCGCTCGCGCAGTCCAGAGTTGTACACAGAATTATCGAGGTCATCCGACAGCGCGCGGTAGATGCGTTTCAGCTCCGATTTCCGGATATTGGCTGGCAAAATGTGATTGTCGAGCATCTCGCCGACAGACGTGCGTAGCGTTTTAAGGCCGCTTGTCGTTAGGCCGCCGGCCCGTTGCGCCGCTTCCAAGACGTGATCGATAGCCGCGCTCAGCCCCAGGCCTGCCGCCTGCCGTTCCGCGGCGATATCAGCGATCATGCCGCGCGTGGCCTCCAGTCCGGTGGTCACGTTCGGTTTTACGACTCGATCGAGATTGTCGTATGCGCGTTCGGCGATCCGCTGACTCCTGGGGCCGATCCAGTTGGTAATGGCGTCATGGGCTACTTCGCCCGCGTGGAGTGCGCTGCCGCTGCCGTAGCCCTGCTCTACGCCTTCTAGCGCCCGGCCCATCTGCTCATTGGCGGTGCGCGATGCCTTGACGATCGGGTCGCCGATAATCGGGATTTCCTTCAGCGCGCTGCCGGCGCGTTGCGTCACGAGGTTGTCGCTGGCGGCGATGCGCGGAAAGTCGATGTTAAGCCGCGCCGCTGCGTCGGCGATATCATCCTTGGCCGTTCGAGCGGCGGGAAGCGCTGGCGGCGTCACCGGTGCAGCGCCCGGGACCGGCCTATCAAACGCCGACGCCCCGACGCCACCCAGAAATGCGCCTCCGACGCGCGCGTAAGGCTCGGCCCACGTTCCCTTCGCGAGCTGTCCGGCGGTTTCGCTGCCAACTGCCGGTGCGATGACGCGCTTGAGCAGCTTGCCACCTCCCTCCAGTAGGCCCGGGATCTTGCCGGCCAGCATCTCCGGATCGAGCGCCGCCGGCAAGAATTCACCGATGGTCTGCGCATATTCCCCTGGGACGCCTTGCGGCTTGTGCAGCGGTCCGGTCAAACTCTCCAGCTTCGATTGCAGGTCTTGCGAGCTGGGTCCGCTGAAGATCGGGGCCGGGTTGATGCCGAACGGGTTTACCGATGCTGCCGACTTCAGAAAATCCTTGAGGTGCTGGACGTTGTCCGGCGCAAGGCCGAGCTTCGCGCCGGCCGCGTCGATACCGTGGCTTGCCATGTTGCCGATATCGCCGGCCGCGCCGAGCGTGCCGGTCCCGAATTTGACCAGCCCGGTGCCAAGGGATTTTAGGATGTCCGTGCCCGTGGAATCCGGGCCTGTGGGCGCACGGCCCGCGCTCTGCGGCGCTTGCGCGTCGCGATAAGGCGAACCGTATTCGTCGGCCTCGACGTCTTCGGGGTTCGGCGTGGCGTCGACGGGCGCGGTTGGTGGGCTCGCAGCGGTGTGCAGGTCGTAGAGCGCCTTCAGGTCATCATCCGAGAGTTTCGACAGATCGGGACTGCCTGCGGGGCGGATCGTGATCTGCGTGGGCAGCTTTGGCGCAGCAGCGCCAGGCTGCGATGCCATGTGATCGTAGAGCGCCTGCAATTGCTCATCGGACAGCGAGCCGAGACCGAGATCGCTCATTTTAGAATCCCCCTTCGCTGCATCTCGGCCTTGAGTGCCGCGAGGGCTGCCGCGCGATCAGGAGGGGCGGCAGTTTGCGGAGCTTGCGCGGACTGCGGAGCCTGCGCAGCCGCGTCGGGCGCCGCACTCGGTGGCGCGTCCCCTCTTTTCAGGCGATCGATAGCAGCTTGAATGCGCACGATCTTGGCGCGCGTGTCATCGCTGGACAGATCGACGCCGCTGTTCGGCCCAAGCACCGCGTCGCGGCGCTGTTCGAGCGCCTGCAAACCGCCTTGCATGGTTTCGAGGGTCCCCTGCAGTGCGGCGGCCAATTGAGGCTTTGATTTAATCGTGCTGAACCGATCTCGTGTCAA
>NZ_JBAURI010000411.1:0-25184 GCF_049581145.1 Bradyrhizobium sp. | reverse complement strand
GAGCGTCTTTTCGTAGAACTTGAACGCCGCTTCGCAATTGCCGTCATAGAACAGGTAGGGGTTCAGCATCGCTTGCTCCTCGGTTGTTGATCGGGTCGGCCGCTCGGGTGTCCCACGGACGGACTGTTGCTTTTACCAATAGACGAACGGGCCGAGTGCAATCCGACATCGCCGGCGGCGACATTTTTTGAAGGACTCTAGGTCCGCTCGCCGGCATCGCGCGGCTGGCTGTCGCGGATCAGGCGATCGAGATGCATTCTGATATGAGCAGCTTCAGCCGACGTGTTGGCGAGCGCGATGGCGCGGTCGAAAGCTGTGCGCGCCTCCTCGTTGCGGCCAAGCTGCATCAAGAGCGCGCCGCGCAAGCCGAAGAAATGAAAATAGTTCGACAGCCGCGGCGCCAGGGGCTCGATCATCGCGAGCGCCGCTTCCGCCCCGCGCACCTTGGATACCGCGACCGCCCGGTTGAGCGTCACCACCGGCGACGGCTGGATCGCCTCCAGCGCGCCATAGAGCAGGTCGATCTGCGCCCAGTCGGTGGCCTCGGGTCGTTCGGCCTGGCAATGCAAGGCCGCGACCGCAGCCTGGATCTGATAGGGACCGCTCTGACGATGACGCATCGCCTTGTCGATCAGCGCCGATCCCTCGGCGATCAGCTTCCGGTTCCAGAGCGAGCGGTCCTGATCGTCGAGCAGGATGACCGCTCCGCTGGCGTCGAACCGCGCATCCGCGCGCGCATGCTGCAGCAGCAACAGCGCCGTCAGTCCCATGATCTCCGGCTCGCCGGCAAACAGCCGCAGCAATAGCCGCGCCAGCCGGATCGCCTCTTCGCACAGCGGCTTGCGGATTGCGGCGGTCTCGCCGCTCGCGGAATAGCCTTCGTTGAAGATCAAGTAGATCATCGCGGCCACTGCCGCCAGCCGCTCATTGCGCTCGACCGCGCCCGGCGTCTCGAACGGCACATCGGCGTCCGCGACACGCGCCTTGGCGCGGGTGATGCGCTGCTCCATCGCGGCTTCCGTCACCAGGAAGGCGCGCGCGATCTGCCTGACCGTCAGGCCGCAGACGATGCGCAGCGCCAGCGCGATCTGCTGGGTCGCCGGCAGTTCGGGATGGCAGCAGATGAACATCAGCCGCAGGATGTCGTCGCGGTAATGAGAGCCGTCGAGCCGTTCGGCAAGCTGCGCCTCGGCGTCGTCGAGATCGGAGATGGCCTGATCGTCCTCGGGCAGCGGCTGCTGTTTGCGGCCGCGCCGCACCTCGTCGATCCCGGCGTTGCGCCCGACCATGATCAGCCACGCCGCCGGATCGCGCGGCGGGCCGTTCTGCGGCCAGTTCTTCAGCGCCCGCAACGAGGCGTTCTGAAACGCTTCTTGTGCGGCATCGAGATCGCGAAAATAGCGCAGCAGCGCGCCGATCGCCTGGGGACGCGCCGAGGTCAGGGCAGCGTCGATCCAGGCGGTATCGGTCATGGCGCAGACCGTCCGGGCGCAAACAGGCCGACCGGACGGATCTCATAGGCGCCGCCGGGATTGGCGGCGCCCAGATCGCGGGCGACATCGAGCGCCTCCTCGAGATTCTTGCAGTCGACGAGATAGAAACCGAGCAGTTGCTCCTTGGTCTCGGCATAGGGTCCGTCGAGCACCAGCGGCGGGTTTTCCTTGCGCAGCGTGGTCGCTGCCGTGGTCGGCAGCAGCCGCGCCACCGGGCCCAGCCGGCCCTCCTTGGCGAGCTTGTTCTGCACCACCGCGAGCTTTTGCATCACGGCTGCGTCCTGTTCCTTGGTCCAGGAGCCGACAAAATCCTCATCATGGTAGCAAAGGATGGCATAGAGCATCTGATGGGTTCCCGATTTCACTGGAAGACGAAGCAGTATGCCCGGAGCCGACAGGCCAGCGAGAAAAAATTCGAATGGCATCGGGCATAACCGTGTGTCGCGATGGCGCGCAAGGCCCGGATAGCCCTGATTTTCGCGCTGGTTACTCCAGCCGAGAACAATTTTTCGGGCGCGCGCCACCCCGGTAATGTGGCATGAGGTGTTCGAACGACGGGGCAAATTCCGATGAGCAAAGGCGCACTCGCGCTGTTGATCCATGGCGGCACCGACAATTGGTCGCCTGAACGCTGGACCGCGCGGTTTCGCGCGGTCTGCCATGACCGCCCGATCCTACTGCCACCTGAGGCCAAGCGAGATCCGGCCAAGGTGCATTACGCCGCGGTCTGGAAGCCGTCTCCCGGCGACCTTGCTTGTTTTCCGAACCTGAAGGTCATCTTCAACCTTGGCGCCGGCGTCGATGCACTCATGGCCGACAAGACGCTGCCGAACGTGCCGCTGGTCCGGGTCGCGGTCGGCGACCTCACCGGCCGGATGACCGAATATGTCGTTCTTCACGTGCTGATGCACCACCGCCAGGAACTGTATTTGCGGGACCAGCAGCGCAGCAAACGCTGGGTGCCGAAATTCCAGTGGCCGGCCAGCGCGATTTCGGTCGGCATCATGGGGCTCGGCACGCTTGGCGCTGATGCGGCGGACGTGCTCGGCCGGATCGGCTTTCGCGTCGCCGGCTGGAGCCGCAGCAAGAAGCAAGTCGACGGCGTCGCGTGTTTTCATGGCGACGGCCAGCTCGACGCGTTCCTGCGGCGGACCGCTATCCTGGTCTGCCTGTTGCCGCTGACAAGCGAGACGCGGCATATCCTCAACCGCGATCTGTTCGCGAAACTGAAGCGCGACGGTCCGCTGGGCGCACCGGTTCTGATCAATGCCGGCCGCGGCGGCCTGCAGAACGAAGCCGATATCCTCGGCTGCCTCGACGATGGCACGCTGGGCGCGGCCTCGCTCGACGTTTTCGCGCAGGAACCGCTGCCTGTGGACAGTCCGTTCTGGACCCATCCCAAGGTGGTGCTGACGCCGCACAACGCGGCCGACACAGACCCGGACGAAATCTCGAAATATGTGGCGCGGCAGATCGAAAACTTTGAGGCCGGCGGCGTGCTGGACAATGTGGTCGATCGCGCGCGGGGCTATTGAAGGTCCGGCTATTTTCCGAGCATCACATCGATCGCGCCATTGACGATTGCTTCCAGCTCCTGGCGCGGAATCCCGGCGCGGGCGCGGATCGCAATGGTGTGGATCGTGGCCGACGCGAGTTGTGCCAGCGCGGTCGGATCGGCTGACGCCGAAAGCTCGCCGTTGTCCTTGGCGCGGCGGAAACAGCTGGCAAAAGCCTTGTCGAGCTGCGAAAGCCCTTCCAGTACCATGGCGCGGATGTCGGGATCGGCGACCGCTTCGGAAGCCGCCGTCATCACCGTGAAGCAACCGCGCGGACCGGACGAGCCCGAGAGATAGATATCGAGCGCGACTCCATAGATGCGCGCCAGGCGTTTTCGGATCGGCATCTCCTCGCGAAAAATATCGATCGTCGCCGCGCGCGCGTCGTCGCGATAGCGCTGGTAGCTCTTGATGTAGAGCTCGCGCTTGTCGCCGAACGCCCCGTAAAGACTCGGCCGGTTCATGCCGGTCGCGGCACTGAGATCGTCGAGCGAGGTCGCGGCGAAACCACCCTGCCGGAACAGATCGAGTGCCTTGCCGAGCGCCACTTCCGGATGATAGGCGCGCGGCCGCCCGCGCCGCTTCGGCGCAGCCGGCGCATTGATTTTCGGTGCGCGCGAAGACTTCTTGTTCTTTTGTACCATTTCGAAAGAAATTCCTTGACCGGATTTATATTATGCAAAAGAGTACAAAAATCAACCCGGCCAGTAACGTATGGCCAAATCGCCAGGGAGACAGCCATGGACCTTTATTTCTCGCCTCTCGCCTGTTCACTTGCGACCCGCATTGCGCTCTACGAGGCCGGTGAATCCGCCAATTTTCTCGAGGTCGATCCCAAGACCAAACTGGTGCAGAACGACGGCTCGGATTTTCGCAAGGTGAATCCGCTCGGGCTGGTGCCGACACTGCGCACCGACGACGGCACCGTGCTCACTGAGAACGCCGCCATTCTGCAATATGTCGCGGACCGTTTTCCCGAGGCCGGCATCTCGGCCGCCTCCGGCATCGAGCGCAGCCGGCTGCAGCAATGGCTGTGCTTCATCGGCACCGAACTGCACAAGGGATTGTTCGTGCCGCTGCTCGACAGGAAAGCGGGACCGGAGGTGAAGAGCTATGTGCTTGAGAAAAACCTGTCGCGGCTCGACTACCTTGAGAATTATCTGAAAGGCCGCGACTATCTGCTGGACCATTTCAGCGTCGCCGACGCCTATCTCGTCACGGTGATCAACTGGACCATGGCAACACCACCGGTGGAGTTGGCGAAATGGCCGACCGTCAAGGCCTATTACGAGCGGCTGCGCGCGCGGCCGTCGATCGCGAAGGCGCTCACGGAGGAATTCGAGCTCTACAAGGCCGAGTTCGCCCGCCACAAGGCGGCGGCATAAGGAGAGGTCGTCTCCTGGACGCGGCGCAGCGCTTGCGCTACTCCGCAGAGCCGAGACCCATTTTTGGCTCGAGGTATGGACCCGGGATCAGCAGTGCACCGCCCATGGCGGTGCACTGCGTTCGAGGAACGCAATCGCAAACGGCGCTAGAACGGACTATCGCCCAATCCCGGCACGTCCGCCGGCCGCGAGCCCGGCGCCGGCCAGCGGAAACGGCGGTCCTTCTCGGCGATCTCGATATCGTTGATGCTGGCCTCGCGCCGCCGCATCAGGCCGTGCTCGTCGAATTCCCATTGTTCGTTGCCGTAGGAGCGGTGCCATTGGCCCCCCGCATCGTGCCATTCATATTGAAACCGCACCGCGATGCGATTGCCGTCGAAGGCCCAGAGGTCCTTGACCAGGCGATAGTCCAGTTCCTTCTGCCATTTGCGCGTCAGGAACGCGACGATGGCGTCGCGGCCCTCGAAGAACTCTGACCGGTTGCGCCAGCGGCTGTCCTCGGTATAGGCCAGCGCCACGCGTCCGGGATCGCGCGAATTCCAGGCATCTTCCGCCATGCGGGCTTTTTGCCCGGCGGTGTCCTTGGTGAACGGCGGGAGCGGGGGTCGCGGCATGGGTGTCTCCTATCGTGAGGCCGCAAACTCTATTGCCATATTTCGATAAGTCGATGGCCCGTTGTCTATCGGCTGATAGCTAGATCAAATCCGCCTTCAGCAATTGTCGCAGCGATTTCGGAATCGGCTGTGCCCGTCCCTCGCTGATGAAGGCGACACGTACTTGTGCCTTGACAAGAACGTCGGCGCCACGCCGCACCTCCTGCGCCAATATGATCGATGCGCCCTTGACCGCGACCGGCCAGGTCACGACGTCCAGCACGTCGTCCATCCGCGCCGGCTTCAGGAAATCGATTTCCATCGACCGCACCACGAAGGCAAAGCCCGGCGTCTCCCGTTCCGCTTCGGAAAACAGCGCGTGCTGTTCGGCGCCCATCAGGCGCAGATGATTGGTGCGGCCGCGCTCCATGAAACGCAGATAGTTGGCGTGATAGACGATGCCGGAAAAGTCGGTATCTTCGTAATACACCCGCACCTGCATGTGATGGCGGCCGTCGCGGATTTCGCCATCGATATGGGGATGTGTCACTGCTGCGCCTCGATTGCCCTCGAACATGCGCATCGTTTTGCGCAAAATCCGCCAGCCGCGCAAGCGCAGCAAATCATGATCGAGTTACGATGTTGCCTCGCCGGGCCTCCTCATCGCAGCCAGCGGCAGCACGTGATCACGCGTCAGCGGCGCCAGGGGAATATCGGGCGGCGCCCCCGGATCGATCCAGATCGTCTCGTCGATTTCCTGGCTTGGCGCAATCGCGCCGGTCACATCGACCTCATACAGGCAAGCCCGCACCCGAAAACCCGGTTCGTTCGCGGCGACCGCGTCGAACTTACCAAGCGGCCGGATCGAGGAGCGGACCACCGCGCAACCGAGTTCCTCGGCGATTTCACGCGAGAGAGCCGCGAGGTCGTTCTCGCCCGCCTCGCGCTTGCCGCCCGGCTGCATGAAGGCCGTGGTTCCGCGCTTGCGCACCAGCAGCACGCGGCCCTTCTCATTGCAGATCAGCGCCGCGACGATCTCGATGGTCCCGGCGTCCATCATTCGTCCTCGCCCTCGCTCCCGAACAGGCCGAACTGCGCCGGATCGCGTGAAGGCTCGGCGAGGCCGAGGTGGTGGAAGGCGTGCGGGGTCAACAGCCGGCCGCGCGGCGTGCGCTGCAGATAGCCGCACTGGATCAGATAGGGCTCGATGATGTCCTCGATCGCGTCGCGCGGCTCCGACAGCGCCGCCGCCAGCGTCTCCACGCCGACCGGGCCGCCGCCGTAATTCATTGCGATCGTCATCAGATAGCGCCGGTCCATCGCATCAAGGCCGGCGGCGTCGACTTCGAGCGCGCTCAGCGCGTGGTCGGCGATCTCGCGATCGATCGAATCGGTGTCCGCAGCGGAAGCAAAATCGCGCACCCGGCGCAGCAGCCGGCCGGCGATGCGCGGCGTGCCGCGGGCCCGGCGGGCGATCTCGTTGGCGCCATCCGGCGTCATGCCGATCTTCAGCACGCGGGCGCCGCGGGTGACGATCTTCTCCAGCTCCTCCACGGTGTAGAAGTTCAGCCGCACCGGAATGCCGAAACGGTCGCGCAGCGGATTGGTCAGAAGGCCGGCGCGCGTGGTGGCGCCGACCAGGGTGAATTTCGACAGCTCAATCTTGACGGAGCGCGCCGCCGGGCCCTCGCCGATGATGAGGTCGAGCTGGAAATCCTCCATCGCAGGATAGAGCACCTCTTCCACAGCGGGGCTCAGCCGATGGATTTCATCGATGAAGAGCACGTCGCGCTCCTCGAGATTGGTCAGCAGCGCCGCGAGATCACCGGCCTTGGCGATCACCGGGCCGGAGGTAGCGCGAAAGCCGACGCCGAGCTCGCGCGCCACGATCTGCGCCAGCGTGGTCTTGCCGAGACCGGGCGGACCGACGAACAGCACGTGGTCGAGCGCCTCGCCGCGTTTTCGCGCAGCCTCGATGAAGATCGAAAGATTCTTCCGCGCCTGCGCCTGGCCGACGAACTCCGACAGAAGCTGCGGGCGCAGCGCGGTGTCGGGCGCATCCTCTGTGCGGGGTTCGGGCGTGACGATGCGGGAGGGCGGGGTCATGCGGGGAGCATAGCACGCACCGGCGAGGGGCAGCCGCTCACTTCGCCAATTCCTTCAGGCCCAGCCGGATCAATTGTGCCGTCTCGGCATTCTCCCCGGCGCTGCGCGAGGCCGTCGCAATCGCAGCCGCCGCCTGCGGCTGGCCGTAGCCGAGATTGACCAGCGCGGAGATCGCATCCGTGACCGGGCGCGGCGCGCGCTGATCGTCGAGCGCGCCGGACAGGCTCAGCACGGCCGGATCGACACTGGCGAACGCGGGCGCCCTGTCCTTCAACTCGGTGACGATGCGCTCGGCGACTTTCGGACCGACGCCCGGCGTGCGCGCGATCGATGCCTTGTCACGCAGCGCGATCGCGTTGGCAAGTTCGGCCGGCGGCAGCGTGCCGAGCACGGCGAGCGCCACCTTGGCGCCGACGCCCTGCACGGTCTGCAGCAGCCGAAACCATTCGCGCTCGATGTCGCTGCGAAACCCGAACAGTTTTATTTGATCTTCCCGGACATAGGTCTCGATCGCGAGCACCGCGGCCTCCCCCGGCGCCGGCAGCGCCTGCAAGATGCGCGCCGAGCAATGCACCTGATAGCCGACACCGCCGACGTCAAGGATGACGAAATCCTCGCCATAGGAATCGATCAGGCCCTTGAGCTTGCCGATCATACCCCGACCACCCGGAGCCGCAGCGCGGCGCTCTGGCGATGATGGGCGTGCGTGATCGCGATCGCCAGCGCGTCGGCGGCATCAGCGGATTTCGGCTCGGCTTTCGGCAGCAGGATCTTCAGCATCACCAGGATCTGGCTCTTGTCGGCATGACCGGCGCCGACCACGGTCTTCTTCACCCGGTTTGGCGCGTACTCCGCGACCTCGATGCCGAACATTGCGGGCGCCAGCATGGCGACCCCGCGCGCCTGGCCGAGTTTCAGCGTGGCGACGCCATCCTTGTTGACGAAGGTCTGCTCGACGGCGGCTTCCAGAGGCCTGAACGTCTCGAGCACCGCGGCCAGTCCCTCATGGATCCCGAGCAGGCGGCTGGCCAGCGGCAGGCCTTCCTTCGGTTCCACCGAGCCGCAGCCAACAAAAACCAGCCGGTTGCCGTCGGTCTCGATCACGCCCCAGCCGGTGCGACGCAGGCCCGGATCAATGCCGAGGATACGGATGGGACCGCGAATCGGGGGGGATGACATGGGATCATTGATACCGCCCGCGCGCCGGGAACGAAACACAAACAAGACGTCGTCCCCTTGAAACCACGGAGCCTGGCGCCCCTCAGGTTTCCCGGGACCCGATGACGAAATGCCTCAACTGGATGTCTCGCGGGTCTTCCGTTATTGAGCGGCATGTTTTTGTCGATCGCAACCACGCATCAACCAGCAACGGACCTGGGATATCTGCTGCACAAGCATCCCGAGCGCCTGCATGACATCGAACTGACGTTCGGCAAGGCATGGGTCTTCTACCCCGATGCCGACCAGACGCGTTGCGAAGCCGTGCTCGTGCTGGACGTCGATCCCGTTGGATTGGTTCGGGGAAAAGGTCAGGCCGACGGACTGTTGGATCAATACGTCAATGATCGCCCCTATGCGGCCTCGTCTTTCCTGTCGGTCGCCCTCAACAAGGCGTTCCGTACCGCGATGACGGGCGTCTGCAATGCGCGGCCGGAACTTGCCGACAGTCCTATTCCCCTCGAAGCCGTCGTGACGCCGCTGCCGTTGCGCGGCGGCGAGAAGCTGCTTCGGGAACTCTTTGAACCGCTGGGTTGGGGCGTGCGGGTCGAACCGGTCGAAGCTGCGGACACGGCGTCGACCGGCAGGCTCTATGCCCGCGTGGCGCTGACCGGGATGTCCCGCCTGAGCACGCTGCTCAATCATCTCTATGTGTTGATTCCGGTCTTGGACGACGCCAAGCACTATTTTGTCGGCGAGGACGAAATCGATAAACTCCTCAGGCGCGGCGAAGGATGGCTCGACCAGCACCCGGCCAAGGAGCTGATCGTGCGCCGCTACCTTCGTCATCGCGGCATGCTGGCGCGTGCCGCGCTCGACCGCCTGGTGCCTGAAACCCAGCAGGAAGCGATCGAGCCCGAAGCCCGCGCCGCGCCCGAAGATGCGCTGGAGGCGCCGATCCGGCTCAACGACGAACGCATGATGGCGGTTGTCGAGGTGCTTCGCGCGGCGGGAGCCAAGACGATCGCCGATCTGGGCTGTGGCGAGGGCAAGTTGTTGCAGCGTCTCCTCCGCGAGCGCTGGGCAGAGCGCCTGATCGGCCTGGACCCCGCGGCGCGCGAACTGGAATGGGCGGCCAAGCGGCTGAAACTCCATTTGCCGGGTGGCCCGCCGGATGAACGCGTTTCACTGCTGCATGGGTCGCTGACCTATCGCGACGACCGATGGGCCGGCGCTGAGGCCGCCGCGCTCGTGGAGGTCATCGAACATCTGGACCGCGACCGGCTGCCGCTCGTGGAGCGGGTCGTGTTTGGCGAGGCGCACCCGGTCACGGTGGTGGTGACCACCCCCAACGCGGAATACAACGTGTTGTTTCCGAAGCTCGCCGCCGGAGCCTATCGCCATCCCGACCACCGCTTCGAATGGACCCGCGCCGAGTTTCAGGCCTGGGCGGACAGGATTGGCTCGACCTATGGCTACCGGGCGGCATTGCATGGCATCGGCCGACAGGACGTCGCGCGGGGCGCCCCGACGCAGATGGCAGTGTTTACCCGATGAGTTCAGCCGATCGCAAAATTGAGATTCCCGACTTCTCGCTGGTCGTCCTGATCGGCTCGACGGGATCTGGAAAATCGACGTTCGCGGCGAAGCATTTTATGCCGACCGAAGTGATCTCATCGGACTACTGCCGCGCGCTCGTGTCCGACGACGAGACCGATCAGGGCGTCACGGAGGATGCGTTCGACCTCGTGCACGAGATCGCCGGCAAACGGCTCAAGCACAGGAAGCTTGCCGTCGTCGACGCGACGAATGTCCGGCCGGCGGATCGCAAGAGATGGATCGAGTTGGCGCGACAGTGGCACGCCTTGCCCGTTGCCATCGTATTCGATCCGGGTATCGACGTTTGCATCGAGCGCAACGGCACGCGGCCCGATCGCGCCTTCGGCGGGCAGGTGGTGCAGCGGATGGTTTCGGAGGTGCGTCGCGGTCTTGGCGGCCTGGAGCGCGAGGGCTTCCGCCGAGTCTGGAAATTGTCGGACGTGGCGATGATTGACGCGGCAGAGCTGACGCGTCAGCCACTGTGGACCGACAAGCGGCATGACACCGGCCGGTTCGATATCGTTGGCGACATTCATGGCTGTTCGGACGAACTCCAGCGCCTCCTGACCCTGCTCGGCTATCGCGTCGAATGGGCAGATGGCGCGGGCGATCGGACGGTCACCGTCGTGCCGCCGCAAGGACGCAAGGTCGTCTTTGTCGGCGATCTGACCGACCGTGGACCAAATTCACCCGACGTCCTGCGCATCGCGATGAGCATGACCGCGGCCGGGACGGCCTATGCCGTGCAGGGCAATCATGATCAAAAGCTGCAGCGTTGGCTATCCGGCAAGAAAGTCAAGATCGGCCACGGCCTGCAGCAGACCATCGATCAGTTGGGAGGCCAGCATCGCGGGTTTCGTGAGGCGCTGGCGAAATTCCTCGATGGGCTGCGCAGTCACGTCTGGCTCGATGGCGGACGGCTCGCGGTGGCGCATGCCGGCCTGAAGGAAGACATGATCGGTCGCGGATCCGGCGCCGTGCGAGCATTCGCGCTTTACGGGGAAACCACCGGCGAGATCGACGAATTTGGTCTGCCCGTCCGCGCCGACTGGGCCGCGACGTATCGCGGATCGACGACCGTCGTCTATGGCCACACACCGGTGATGCGCGCGGACTGGGTGAATAACACCATCTGCATCGACACCGGCTGTGTCTTTGGCGGCAAGCTGACGGCGTTGCGCTGGCCCGAAAAGGAGCTGGTCGAGGTTGCAGCCGAGCGAACCTGGTTCGAACCAATCCGCCCGCTCGGCGAACTTGCCAATACCGCGTCGGCCCAGGCCGACGCGGATCGGGTCCTCGACATCAAGGACGTCAGCGGTCGCCGCTGGATCGAGACCGAATTGAAGGGCCGCATCGTCATCGCGGAAGAGAACGCGTCCGCCGCGCTGGAAGTCATGAGCCGGTTTGCGCTGGCGCCGCAATGGCTCGCCTATTTGCCGCCGACCATGTCGCCAACCGAAACCAGCGCCCACCAAGGCTGGCTGGAACGGCCCGAGGAAGCTTTCGCTCATTTTCGCGACAGGGGTGTCAGGGACGTCGTGTGCGAGGAAAAGCACATGGGCTCGCGCGCGGTGGTTGCGCTGTGCACGACCGCAGAGGCCGCCAAGGCGCGATTTGATGCCGCCGGCAATGAAACCGGCGCGATCTGGACCCGCACCGGCCGGAGCTTCTTCGATGATCCGGCGCTGACGGAGCAGCTTCTTTCCCGCCTGCGCGCGGTGGTCGAGAGGGCCAGCCTGTGGAACGAGCTTGCGACCGATTGGCTGCTGCTCGACGCCGAAATCATGCCGTGGTCCGCCAAGGCAGGCAGCCTGATCCAAAGCCAATACGCGCCGGTGGCCACCTCATCACGCGCGGGGTTCGCCGCCGCAGCCGAAGCTTTCACCCGCGCCGGCGATCGTGGCCTGGACATTGCGGCGCTTCGCGACCGCTTCGCCGACCGCGCGCAACGCGCCGCGCTCTATGGCAAGGCCTGGGCACCCTATGTCTGGCCGGTCTCAGGCGTCGGCGACCTCAAGCTCGCCCCCTTCCATCTGCTCGCAAGCGAAGGGCGCGTCTGGTTTGATCAGGATCATGTCTGGCACATGGGGATTGCCGACCGGCTGGCGGCAGCGGGCGACAACGTCGTATCCCGCACGCAATGGCGCACGGTCCCGCTTGAAGATCCCGGCGCCGTCGCTGATGCCGTCGCCTGGTGGGAGGCCCTTACAAGCCATGGCGGCGAAGGCATCGTGATCAAACCGCGCGAGTTCATTGCCCGCGGAAAGAAGGGGCTGATCCAGCCAGCATTGAAGGTCCGCGGGCATGAATATCTCCGCATCATCTATGGCCCCGAATACGATGCGCCTGCGAATCTTGTCCGTCTGCGCGAGCGCCGCCTCGGAGGCAAACGCAATCTCGCCCTTCGCGAATTCGCTCTTGGTCATGAGGCCTTGAAGCGCTTCGTGGCCCGCGAACCGCTCAGGAGGGTCCATGAATGCGTGTTCGCGGTTCTGGCGCTCGAGAGCGAGCCAATCGATCCGCGACTCTGAAGGGCGGGTCTGCTCCCGACGGCTACCCGCCCAGCTTGGCCATCAGCGCGTCCGAAATCTCGAAATTGGCGAACACGTTCTGAACGTCATCGTGTTCGTTGAGCACATCCATCAGCTTCAACAGCTTCTCGCCGGTCTCGTCGTCCACGGAGACGGTGTTTTGCGGCTTCCAGGTCAGCGCCGCCTTGCGCGGTTCGCCGAATTTGGCTTCCAGTGCCTTGGCGACCTCGCGGAAATGGTCCTGCGCCGCGTAGATTTCGTGTCCGCTTTCGCTCGAGAGAACATCGTCCGCGCCGGCCTCGATCGCCGCATCCAGCATCGCGTCGTCGGACGCCGCCTTCGCATCATATTCGATGATGCCGGTACGATCGAACATGAAGGAGACCGAACCGGTCTCCCCGAGGTTGCCGCCGGCCTTGGTGAAATAGGAGCGGATGTCGGACGCTGCGCGGTTGCGGTTGTCGGTCAGCGCCTCGACGATGATCGCGACGCCGCCCGGGCCATAGCCCTCGTAACGGATCTCGTCGTAATTGTCGCCCTCGCCGCCGATCGCCTTCTTGATCGCGCGCTCGATATTGTCCTTCGGCATGTTCTCCTCGCGCGCCGCGGCCACCGCCGCGCGCAGTCGCGGATTCATCGCGGGGTCCGGTGTTCCGAGCTTCGCGGCCACCGTGATTTCCCGCGCCAGCTTGCCGAACAGTTTCGACTTCTGGGCATCCTGCCGACCCTTGCGGTGCATGATGTTCTTGAACTGGGAATGACCGGCCATGCGGGTGTCTCTTCAGATTCGTCCGGGATGTGGGGAAGTGGAAAGGGCGGCGTTATAGGCCGCGCGGCGGGCAAAATCAAAGATTTGGCGATGTTTTCGGTAATTTGGTAACGCTGCCGTGCAGCAAAAGTTAACCATGACTTCACCCCCAAGTGTAAGGATGGCAACAACAATTGTCCAAAGACGCGCGGACGCAAGATCCGCCCGAAGCGACGACCGGCATTTTGTCGTGCTGAACCGGTCGCCGCCCTTTTCACCTGGAGGAAACCGAATGTCGGTCGCCCAGCCCGCGAAGTTGGAAGTCGCCCCTGCCGTCCGCACGGACAGTGAGCGGTTGGTCGACCAGCTGGCCGACCGAATCGGCGGCCTCGGTGTCGAACTCGCCGACGTGGCCGGCAACGTCCAGGAAGTGGCCCAGCGGGTCTCCATCCAAGCCGAGCGATTTGGCCAACTGCAACAGACCGCCAAGACCATGGTCTCGGCCAATCACAACATTGCCGACGCCTCGCGCACCGTGCAGTCTGCGGCATCAGCAGCCGTCGGCGACATCACCCAGTCGCGCACCGTGGTGGAAACCGCGGTTGCCCATATCGCCGAGCTGGTCGAGGCCGTCGCCCGCATCGAAAGCCGGCTCGGCGCGGTCTCGTCGGCGCTGGCGCAGGTCGCGAAAGTCTCAACCTCCATCGAAACCATCGCCAAACAGACCAACCTGCTTGCGCTCAACGCGACCATCGAGGCGGCGCGCGCCGGCGACGCGGGGAGAGGCTTTGCGGTGGTCGCCGGCGAGGTGAAGAACCTTGCCGAGGCGACGCGGCAGGCCACGCATCAGATCGGCGACACCGTTCGCGGCCTGGACGGCGAGGTTAGCCAACTGGTCAGCGAAAGCGGCGAAGCCTCGGTGCGGGCCAAGAATGCCGGCGACGGCGCCCAGCAGATCAGTGGCATCATCGCCCGGGTGCAGGACGGCTTTACCAAGGTCGACCACGAGATCGACGGCGTGGCGCAAGCCGCCACTTCCAATCTTGCCCATTGCGACATGGTCATCGAGGAACTCGCCAATCTCGCCAAGGGCGTCGACCTTTCCTCAAATGATCTGAAACACGCCGACGAGAGAGTGGCAAAACTGCTCGACGTTTCCGAGGGGCTGATCGCCTTGATCGTCAACAGCGGCGTGGAAATATCGGATACGCCGCTGATCCGTAGCGTCGTCGACACGGCCAAACGGATATCGCAACTGTTCGAGTCGTCGATCGAGCGCGGCGAGATCACGCTCGATCAGTTGATGGACGAGAAATATCGGGAAATTCCCGGCACCGATCCCAAGCAGTACCTCACCGACTACGTCGCGTTCACCGATCGCGTGCTGCCGGCGATCCAGGACCCGATCCAGAAATCCGATCCGCGCATCGTGTTCTGTGTTGCCTGGGCGAGAGGCGGTTATCTTCCGACCCACAATCCGGATTACTGCCTGCCGCAAGGAGGGGACCCGGTCTGGAACAACGCGCACTGCCGCAACCGTCGCCTGTTCAATGATCGCGCGGTCAAGAAGGTCGCCGCCAGCACAAAACCATTCCTGCTGCAGACCTACCGCCGCGACATGGGCGGCGGGCATTTCGTCCTGATGAACGACCTGTCGTCGCCGATTCTGGTCCGGGGCCGCCACTGGGGCTCCTTCCGCATGGGTTTTCGGCAATCCTGAGCAGCGCCGTTGGCCCGAGACCGGCGCCGTGTCGTCGTTCGTTCACCTCGGCTGTCTATAAACGCCCCTGAAGCGATCACGCATCGAAGAGATCATGCATCGAAGATCATGCATCCCTTGGGGAGTTTGAGATGAGCGAATATCCGGAGCTCGACGCGCTGCAGGCCGACTACAAGAATGCGGTCGAAGCCTGGATTGGCGCCATCCGCAAGGAAGAAGAGCTCGCCTCCGTCAATCATACCGTCGCCGAAGTCGACAAATGGGAAGCGGCGCATTTCGACGAGGACGAGATGCGCTCGATCGTGAAAGCGGCAAAGGCGAAATACGAGGACGCGCTGCGGGCGAAGTTCTTCGGGTTCTAAGCGCACCAGAATCCCGGTAGCGCCGGCTCCAGCCTTCCGCCGATCCGCACCGGCGCGATCTTGAGCGCAAGCCCGGTCGCATCATCCGTCTCGACCGCGACGCCCGACAGTGTCGCGGTGCCGCTGGCCGGCTCGAAGCGGCCCGACGGAATGCCGGTGGTGAAGCGGCGCAGCGGCTCTTCCTTCTGCATCCCGATGATCGAATCATAATCGCCGGTCATGCCGGCATCGGTCATGTAGGCGGTGCCGCCAACGAGAATCTGATGGTCGGCGGTCGGCACGTGGGTGTGCGTGCCGACGACGAGGCTGGCACGGCCGTCGCAGAAGAAGCCGATGCCCTGCTTCTCACTGGTCGCCTCGCAATGGAAATCGAGCACGGTCGCGTCCGCCGCCTGGCGCAACGGGCAGGCTTCGAGTTCCCGGGCGATAACGGCAAAGGGATCGTCGAACGGCGTCATGAAGACGCGGCCGATCGCGTTGATGACGAGCGCGCGTTTGCCGCTCTTGGTGTCGATCAGGGCCGCGCCGCGGCCCGGCGTGCCCCTCGGAAAATTCGCCGGACGGACCAGGCGCGGCGCGCGTTCGATGAATACCAGCGCCTCACGCTGGTCCCACGCGTGGTTGCCGAGCGTGATGGCGTCGGCGCCGGCGTCCAACAGCTCCTGATAGATCGCCTCCGTGATACCGAATCCGCCGGCCGCGTTCTCGCCATTGACGACGACGAAGTCGAGCGTCCAGTCACGAACCAGGCCCGGCAGATGCTCCAAGACGGCGGTTCGCCCCGCCCGGCCGACGACGTCGCCGACGAAAAGAATGCGCAAGGCTATGAACTCCGGAAGTCGAATACGCGCCTCTCCGTTAGCACATAATCCAGTGGCACGTCGTGCGACATCGCCGGGATGGCCTTGATTTCCTGCACTGCGAAAGCAAGACCCATGCCCGCGATGGTCTTGATCTTGCGCAGATGCGCGAAGGAGATGTCGTAGTGGCCGGCGCCGTAGCCGATGCGGTGGCCCAAACGATCGAACGCCGCGAGCGGCACCAGCATGACATCCGGGACGACCTCCGCGGCGGCCGGCGACGGCTCGAGGATACCGAGCGGACCGAGCAGCAGCCGGTCGCTCGGCGACCAGGCGCGAAAGACCAGCGATTGACCGCGCGCCGTGACGGTCGGCAGCGCCAGCCTTGCGCCCTCCGCGGCGAGCTTTTTCATCAGCGGCGCCGGGTCGATCTCGTTTCGGATCGGCGAATAGCCGGCTACTACTGCGCCGGGCTCGAGCGCGAATGGCAGTCCGCGTGTGGCGATTGCCTCCGCCGCGGCGGCGCGCTGCTCCCCGCTCAGGGCATCGCGCGCCGCAAGTGCTGCAGCGCGAAGGTCGGCTTTCGATTTCATCGACATGCGCAATGCCGTTCTTCCGTCGTCCGGCCGGCCGGATGACCAAGGCCCCGGCAGGCGAACCCGTATTCCAGAGCCCATGCGGACGCGAACAAGGCCGCAGCGCGCTCGATCCGCCCGACACCGGATCCTTCGCTGAATACGGCAGCGACTCCGCATCCGGGCGGCGCGTCGACAGGAAAGCAACCAAAATGGAGAAATCAACAGACGCGGATAAGATCAAAGTGCGAAGCCATGATGGCCGTTGGAACGCTCGATCCCGGAGTTCCCTACGAAAGTAGGTGGGCACCATATGTCCGGATCCACGGACCCGGCCAGGGACAGTTCCCTAAAGGATCGATAAGGCCCCGGGGATATTATGGTTCCTGACGCGCGACACAGCCTCGCAGGTCCTATGTAGCAACGATACTGCCGGACCGCCAGCGTCAACCGATCGCCACCCCGCCGCCAATGGTCCGATTCAGGACCTGCGTGGTGCGCTCGATCCGCTCGGCGGCGGCATTGAGCGCGTTGGCGACTGCGGTCTGGGTGGCCTTGGCCCGGTCCACCGCGGCAACGCGGACATCGCGCAGCGAGCCCAGCTCTTCCTCCAGGTTGCGGATACGCTGGCCGGCATCGAGCAATTCGTCGCACACGGTCAATGCCGCCATCACGGTCAGCCTGGCGTCGCCGATCTCGCCGAATTTGCCACGCAGGCTTTCGATCCGCGCTTCCAGGCTCTCGGCGAGCTTCAGAAGCCGCACCTCCTGCCCTTCCTCGCAGGCCATGCGGTATTGCCGGCCATTGATGGTGACGTTGATATGGCTCATAGACTCTCCTCGACGCCAAGCACTGCGCGGATCGTGCCGATCGCCGCATCCAGCCGTTCGACCACCTCGCGATTGGCCCGCTCGAGCTTGCGCGAGCGCACCAGCGAGCCGTCGAGCTCGTCGGCAAGCCGCGAACGATCCGCCCCGAGGGCCTGGATTCGTGTCGCCAGTTCATCCTCGTCGCGATCGGCTTCGCGCCGCCGCTCGACCGCGCTTTCCAGGGCATCAAGCGCCGACATCAGCCGCCGTGTCGCGGCATCGATATCGGCGAATGTCGGCTCCACATTGGCGGGACGATCGTTCATGACAGCGAGCCTGAGACCTCTTCCGGTGAGCTGGCCGCCCGGCAAAATCCGCGGTCGGACCAAGTGCTTAGATCAGGTGCTCAGATCAAGCGCCTAGACCATGAAACTTACGTGGCAAGCCGGGCCGGCGCAACGCTGCGGCGAAGCTATGCACTGCAAAGCAGCTTTTCGACCCCACAAAGCGTTGGACTCCGGGAACCGAGATGCTATCCAACCCTGATCTCGCGCGGCCGCCAGGCCCCCGCCCCGCTGCGCATCACAACCAAGCACCTCATTTCAGACGGATTTTCCACCATGACGCAGGTTGATCATTCCGGTATGGCCAATGCGATCCGTGGGCTCGCGATGGACGCCGTGGAGAAGGCGAAGTCCGGCCATCCGGGTCTTCCCATGGGCGCCGCCGACATCGCGACCGTCCTGTTCACGCAATTCCTGAAATTCGATGCCGCCCATCCGGAGTGGCCGGACCGCGACCGCTTCGTGCTGTCGGCCGGCCACGGCTCGATGCTGCTTTATGCGCTGCTCTATCTCACCGGGAATCCGGAGATGACGCTCGACCAGATCAAGCGTTTCCGCCAGGTCGATTCGCTGACCCCGGGCCACCCGGAGAATTTCCGGACCAAGGGCGTCGAGACCACCACGGGCCCGCTCGGCCAGGGCATCGCGACCTCGGTCGGCATGGCGCTGGCCGAGAAGATGCTGGCGGCCGAGTACGGCCGGAAGATCGTCGATCATCACACCTACGTGCTGGTGTCCGATGGCGATTTGATGGAAGGGGTATCGCAGGAAGCGATCGCGCTGGCGGGGCACTGGAAGCTCAACAAGCTGATCGTGCTCTACGACGACAACGGCATCTCGATCGACGGCCCGACCTCGATCTCCGATTCGGTCGACCAGGTGAAGCGCTTCAAGTCGGCAGGCTGGCAGGCCGAGCTGATCGACGGCCAGGACCAGGGGGCGATCGCCGCCGCGATCACCCGCGCGCAGGCCTCCAATAAGCCATCGCTGATCGCCTGCAAGACCACGATCGGATACGGCTTGCCCACCAGGGCCGGCACCGCCAAGGCGCACGGCGAGGCTCCGGGGGCGGAGGAAGTGAAGGGCGCCAAGGAAAAGCTCGGCCTCTCCCAGGAACCGTTCTCGGTACCCGACGCCGTGCTGAAATGCTGGCGCGAGGCCGGCGCCCGCGGTGCCAGCGCGCGGCAGCAATGGGAAGCCCGGTTTGCGGAATTGGGCCCGCGCAAGCGCGCCGAGCTCGAACGCCGGCTGCGCCACGAACGCCCACCGGGACTGGCAAAAGTGTTCAAGGACTACAAGAAGGCGCTGCTCGAAAAGCCGCTCAACATCGCCACCCGGAAATCCTCCGAAGCCGTGATCGACGTGATCGCCGAGGCGATGCCGTTCGAGTTCGTCGCGGGCTCGGCCGACCTCACCGGCTCCAACAACAACAAGGCGAAATCGGCGGAGGATTTTTCCGCCAAGACGCCGAGGGGTCGCTTCATTCATTACGGCATCCGCGAGCACGGCATGGCGGCGGCCCTCAACGGCATCTTCCTGCATGGCGGCTTCGCGCCGAACGGCGCCACCTTCCTGGTGTTCACCGACTATGCGCGGCCGGCAATGCGGCTCGCCGCGCTGATGGGCACCGGCGTGGTCTATGTGATGACCCATGATTCGATCGGGCTCGGCGAGGACGGCCCGACCCATCAGCCGGTCGAGCATCTGGCGACGTTGCGCGCGATTCCCAACATGCGGGTGTTCCGTCCCTGCGACGCGGTCGAAGTGGCCGAATGCTGGGAGCTTGCCTTGAACCGCGCCAACGGCCCGACCGTGCTGGCGCTGACCCGCCAGAACCTGCCGCAACTACGTACCACCGCACCTGCGGAAAATCCGTGCCAGCAGGGCGGCTATGAGCTGGTGGCGGCTCACGGCGAGGCCAAGGTGTCGCTGTTCGCCTCGGGTTCGGAGGTCGAGATCGCCGTCACCGCGCAAAAGCAACTGGCCGAGCGCGGCATCGCGGCGCGGGTGGTATCGGTGCCGTCGCTGGAACTTTTGCTGGCGCAGCCCGCCGAGCGGCAACAGGCGATCATCGGCAAGGCGCCCGTCAAAGTCGCGGTCGAGGCCGCGGTGCGCTGGGGCTGGGATGCCGTGATCGGCCATGATGGCGTTTTTATCGGCATGCATTCGTTTGGCGAGAGCGGACCGGCCAAGGACCTTTTCAAACATTTCGGAATTACTGCCGAGGCGGCCGTCGCTGCAGTGCTGAAGCGATTAGGCTGACGGTTGAGATTGCCGGAAAAAGGGACTACCAAGGAGCCACATTTTCCGCTCCCGCCCGGCCGAACCGGGCGTCCGCCCGAAAAGCCTTGTGGGGTGCCGAAAAGTCCCCTGGAGGGTGACAAAAGTCATTGAAGGAGACGACAGATGGCAGTCCGCGTCGCAATCAACGGATTTGGCCGGATCGGCCGCAACATTCTGCGGGCGATCGCCGAGTCCGGCCGCAACGATATCGAGGTGGTCGGCATCAACGATCTCGGCCCGGTCGAGACCAATGCGCATCTTCTCCGCTTCGATTCCGTGCATGGCCGCTTTCCAGGCACGGTGACGGTCGAGGGAGACTCCATCAGCCTCGGCAACGGCAAGATCAAGGTTTCGGCCGAGCGCGACCCGTCGAAGCTGCCGTGGAAGGACCTCGGCGTCGACATCGCGATGGAATGCACCGGCATCTTCAATACCAAGGAGAAGGCCTCCGCGCACCTCGCCGCCGGCGCCAGGCGGGTGCTGGTCTCGGCGCCGGCCGACCACGCCGACGCCACCATCGTGTTCGGCGTTAATCACGACGCGTTGTCCAAGGATCACCTGGTCGTCTCCAACGGCTCCTGCACCACCAATTGCCTGGCGCCAGTCGCCAAGGTGCTGAATGACACGGTCGGCATCGAGACCGGCTTCATGACCACGATCCATGCCTATACCGGCGACCAGCCGACGCTCGACACCCTGCACAAGGACCTCTACCGCGGCCGCGCCGCCGCCATGTCGATGATCCCGACCTCGACCGGGGCCGCGAAGGCGATCGGGCTCGTGCTGCCGGAACTGAAGGGCAAGCTCGACGGCGTCGCGATCCGCGTGCCGACCCCGAACGTCTCGGTGATCGATTTGAAGATCGTTGCCAAGCGTGAGACCAATCCGAAGGAAATCAATGAGGCGATGAAGCGCGCCAGCGAGCAGCAGCTCAAGGGCATTCTCGGCTATACCACCGCGCCGAACGTCTCGATCGACTTCAACCACGACCCGCATTCCTCGACCTTCCACATGGACCAGACCAAGGTCATGAACGGCACGCTGGTGCGGGTGATGGCGTGGTACGACAACGAATGGGGTTTCTCCAACCGCATGGCCGACACCGCCGTGGCGATGGGGAAATTGCTGTAGAGGCCACTTGATGACCTTACCTGCCTGGATCGGCATACCCGGCGCGATCATGCTGATCGCGCTTATTGTCTACGGCTTTCGCCAAGGCATGAAGGTAATCCCGGGCCATGCTAGTGTAACTAACAATCAGAATGACTATCCGCCTCCCAGCTAAGCGGGGCACTAAATAGATGACAAAACAATTCCGCACCCTTGATGACGTCGACGTAAGGGGCAAGCGCGTGCTGCTCCGCGTCGATCTCAACGTGCCCATGGAGAACGGGCACGTCAGCGACGCGACGCGGCTCGAACGCGTCGCGCCGACCATCACCGAGCTTTCCGACAAGGGCGGCAAAGTCATCCTGCTCGCGCATTTCGGCAGGCCGAAAGGGCGCGACGAAAAGGACTCGCTGAAACCCGTTGCCGCCGCGCTCGCGGGCCTGATCAAGCGGCCGGTCGCGTTCGCCGATGACTGCGTCGGCGAGCCCGCGGCAAAGGCGGTCGCCGCGATGAAGGACGGCGACATTCTCTGTCTCGAAAACACCCGCTTCCATAAAGCGGAAGAAAAGAACGATCCCGTCTTCGTCGCGGAGCTGGCAAAGCTCGGCGACATCTGGGTGAACGACGCCTTCTCGGCCGCGCACCGCGCCCATGCATCGACCGAGGGCCTCGGCCATGTGCTGCCGGCCTATGCCGGGCGCACCATGCAGGCCGAGCTCGACGCGTTGGCTAAGGCGCTGGACCACCCGACCAAGCCCGTCATCGCCATCATCGGCGGCGCCAAGGTCTCCACCAAGATCGATCTGCTGGAAAACCTGGTCACCAAGGTCGACGCGCTGGTGATCGGCGGCGGCATGGCCAATACCTTCCTGCACGCGCAGGGCGTCGGCATCGGCAAGTCGCTGGCCGAGAAGGATTTGGCCGCGACCGCGCTGCGGATCATCGAGAAGGCCAAGGCCGCCAATTGCGCCATCATCCTTCCGGTCGACGCCGTGATCGCCAACCAGTTCGTCGCGAACGCGCCGTCCCACGCCTATGGGCTGGATGCCATTCCCGCAGACGGCATGATACTGGATGTCGGCCCACAGTCGATCGTCCGCATCAATGCCGCGATCGACGACGCCGCGACCCTGGTCTGGAACGGGCCGCTCGGGGCGTTCGAAATCCCGCCATTCGACCGCGGCACCATGGTGGCGGCCAGGCACGCCGCCGAACGCACCAAGGCCAAGAAGCTGATCTCGGTCGCCGGCGGCGGCGACACGGTCGCGGCGTTGAACCAGGCCGGAGTTGCCTCCGATTTCAGCTATGTCTCGACCGCCGGCGGCGCGTTTCTTGAATGGATGGAAGGCAAGCCCTTGCCGGGCGTCGAGGTCTTGAGGATACGATAGAGGGCGATGGCTTCAGCCCGCCACCGCGCCTTGGCTTGTTGTTTGGGTGATTTTGGGCGAGGCCGCCCCAACCGGAGAAGATGACAGATGGCTCGCATCACGTTGCGTCAATTGCTCGACCACGCGGCGGAACACGATTACGGCGTGCCGGCCTTCAACATCAACAACATGGAACAGGCGCTGGCGATCATGGACGCCGCCTCGTCCCTGGACGCGCCCGTCATCATCCAGGCCTCGCGCGGCGCCCGCTCCTACGCCAACGACATCATGCTGAAGCACATGATGGACGCCGTCACCGAGATCCATCCGCAGATTCCGGTCTGCGTGCACCTCGACCACGGCAACGGACCCGACACCTGCATGACAGCAATCCAGGCCGGCTTCACCTCCGTCATGATGGACGGCTCCTTGAAAGCCGACGGCAAGACGCCGGCCGACTGGGACTACAATGTCGGGGTTACCAGGACGGTCACCGGCATGGCCCATCTCGGGGGCATCTCGGTCGAGGGCGAGCTTGGTGTACTCGGCTCCCTCGAGACCGGCATGGGCGACAAGGAAGACGGTCACGGCGCCGAAGGCAAGCTCTCCCACGACCAATTGCTCACCAATCCCGACGAAGCCGTGAAATTCGTCAAGGAGACCAAGGTCGACGCGCTGGCGATCGCAATGGGCACCTCGCATGGCGCCTACAAGTTCACCCGCAAACCAGACGGCGACATCCTCGCCATGAAGGTGATCGAGGAAATCCATCGCAAGCTGCCGAACATGCATCTGGTGATGCACGGTTCCTCCTCGGTGCCGCAGGATCTGCAGGCGATCATCAACGCCAATGGCGGCAAGATGAAGCCGACCTGGGGCGTACCGGTTTCGGAGATTCAGCGCGGCATCAAGAACGGCGTGCGCAAGATCAACATCGACACCGACAACCGCATGGCGATGACTGGCCAGATCCGGAAAGTGCTGCACGAGCACCCGGAAGAGTTCGACCCGCGCAAATATCTGAAGCCCGCGATGGAAGCAATGACCAAACTGTGCAAGCAGCGGCTGCAGGAATTCAACACCGCGGGGCAGGCCGGCAAGATCAAGAAGGTGCTGACGACCGCCGAGATGGCCAAGCGCTACGCCAAGGGCGAACTCGACCCGCAAGTGGCCTGAAGGAAGTGGCCTGACGGAACCATTAAACCTTCGCGAGCCGGAACTTACGAAGGTATTCTGGCAATTGCCCGAGAACCGCCTATTTGCTTTGCAAGAGCGTTTTCGAGTGCCGGCCGGCCCCGACGCGATTCGGGTCGGGGATCGCTATCATGACGAAAACGCGTCAAAACAAAGCATCTTGCTCTGGAGGACGCTTCGATGAATCTCGCCGAGTTGAACAAAGTGGCTACTGCCATGGTGACACCGGGCAAGGGCATTCTCGCGGCCGATGAATCCACCGGCACGATCAAGAAGCGCTTCGATGCGATCAAGGTCGAATCGACCGAGGAGACGCGGCGCGACTACCGCGAGATGCTGTTCCGCTCGGCGGAGGCGATGAGCAAATATATCTCGGGCGTCATTCTCTATGACGAAACCATCTGGCAGAATGCCAAGGACGGCACGCCGCTGATCAAGCTCATTGAACAGGCCGGCGCGATCCCCGGCATCAAGGTGGACGAGGGCACGCAGGAGCTGCCAAACTGCCCCGGCGAAACCGTCACCGTTGGTCTCGACAAGCTCGCGGAGCGACTGAAGAAATATTACGAGCGCGGCGCCCGCTTCGCGAAATGGCGCGCGGTGATCGACATCGGCGCGCATGTTCCCAGCATGACGGCGATCCATGTCAACGCTCATGCGCTGGCGCGTTATGCCGCCTTGTGCCAGGCCGCGCAGATCGTGCCGATCGTCGAGCCGGAAGTCCTGATGGACGGTGATCACGACATCGAGCGCTGTTATGAAGTGACGCAGCGCGTGCTCAACAAGACGTTCCAGGAATTGCGGGTCCAGCGCGTCGCGCTGGAAGGCATGATCCTGAAACCCAATATGGCGGTCTCGGGCAAGAAGAACGCAAAACAGGCCTCCGTCGAAGTGGTCGCGGAGAAAACCATTCGCCTGTTGAAATCCTGCGTCCCGGCTGCGGTTCCCGGCATCGCCTTTCTCTCCGGCGGCCAGTCCGACGAAGAGGCGACGGCGCACCTCAATGCCATGCACCGGCTTGGCCCGCTGCCGTGGCGGCTCACCTTCTCCTATGGCCGTGCGTTGCAGGCGGCGCCGCAGCGCGCCTGGTCGGGCCGGCCGGAGAATATCGCAAGCGGCCAGCGCGCCTTCACCCATCGCGCGCGCATGAACGGGCTTGCCAGCAAGGGCGAGTGGGCCGGCGACCTGGAACAAAAGGCGGCATAGATTTGGCCACCAAATCCGTTCCGCCGCGTCCGATGCCGCGGCTCTATCTCGCGACACCTTCCATCGAGGATCCGTCGTCCTTGGCCGAAAGCCTGCCTGGCCTGCTGGCGGGAGCCGACATCGCCGCGGTGCTGGCCAAGCTCAGGCCGAGCGATCCGCGCGGCAAGATCTCGTGCATCAAGGCGTTGGCACCCGCGATCCAGAGCGCTGGCGCCGCGCTGCTGCTCGATGGCGAGAGCGAACTC
>NZ_JBAURI010000410.1:0-8983 GCF_049581145.1 Bradyrhizobium sp. | reverse complement strand
AATGCGTATCGAGCCGGCGCCGGCCGATCACGTCGCCGCCGGGCGGCGGCAGCGTCACCTCGCCGCAGCGCGCGAGCAGCGGACCCGCGAGCAGGATCGAGGCGCGGATCCGCGCGCACAGGTCCGGATCGAGATCGGCGGCGCGAATCTCCTTGGCGTGAATGGCGAGCCGGTTGCGTCCGCGCCATTCGGCCGAAGCGCCGACCGAGCGGACGAGTTCGACCAGTGTCTCGGTATCGCGAATCCGCGGCACGTTTTCGAGCGTGACCGGATGCTCGGTGAGCAGTGATGCGGCAATGATCGGCAGCGCGGCATTCTTGTTGCCGGAAGGCTCGATGGCGCCCCGAAGCCGGTGGCCGCCCTCAACGATGTATTGAATGGGCGCCAAGCGAAGCTGTCCTCCAACCGGAATCCTTGATTCGGCACCCAGAATTCGGCAGTGGATCAATGATTCAATCCGAGCCCTATAGCAGAGTATAGCGACTCACGTAATGCAATTCTGTGGCCCTGCGATGGTGTTCCAATCCAAAATCAGGCTCCGCGTGAATTCGACGAGGGCCGTGACGCGTGAAGCGCGGTCGACGGAGGATCGATGGCATTCGGTCCGCGCGGGCGGGACGAAAGGAAAACTTACGACAGGCTGTCCAGGACGGCGCGGGCCTGGATCAGATCTGCCGTGTGGTGGCCGCTCGTGAAGCCGTCATAAGCAGGCGCGAGCAGAGCGCGCGCGTCGTCTGCTCGTCCGACATCCCGCCAGGCCTGCGCCAGGCTGGTCGCGGTCCGCAGTTCGAACAGTCGCGCGCTCTGCCGTCGCGCCGTTGCCAATCCGCGTTGGAAAACGACCTCCACTTCAGCCAGCGGTGCGCCCTGGCACAGCCTTGTGCAGGCTCGTACCCGAAACCCCTCGGCCGCCGCATAGTGCTGCCCGGTCGCGTCAGCCTCCGCGGCTGCGCGATCCAGGAACGCGATGGCCTCATCGCTTCTCTGGTTCTGCATCAGGATTTCGGCTTCGCTGATCAGGAAAAAGGGGCTCCAGATCCTGGTTTGCATCCGGTCGCGGATTTCCCAGCTGCGCTGCAGTCGCGCCAGGCCTTTTTCAACCGCCCCTGTTCTGGCCGAAGCCCAGCCGAGCAGCGCTTCGGTGAAGCATTCCCAATAGAACACACGGTGGCGATTCACGATCTCGACGAGTTCTTCGGTGATCGCGAGAACGGTGGCCGGATCCTGCTCGACCATTGCCTTCATCGCGCAAACAGACATCACATAACAGCAGGTGAGGTGGTGCCCGCTTTCACGAGCCTCACGCAGACTGCGGACGCAGAGTTGCTCCGCCTCGTCCAGCAGACCGAGTTGTTGGGCGGAGAATGAACATTGCGCCAGGGTCGTCGGGCGAGGAATCGTCAGATAGTCGCCGAGTATCGCCGCCGTACCCTCGCGCTCGAATGCCTCGATCACTTCGAGGAACCGTTCACGCGAGAGGTCCAACTCTCCGCTCGCTTGCGCAATCATTGCGCTGATCCGGACCCCCTGGGCTGCCGACGTCGCGTCGCCGGCCTGATGCGCCAGTTCCAGGAAACTGCCGACATACTCTCGGGCGCGCGGGAAGTCGCATCGCACCAAAACTCCGCCAGCTCGGCCCCACAGGATGCGCAACAATTGGCGCGTTTCTCCCAGATCCTGGCCAAGCTCGTGCAATCGGGTGTAGTTCTGTTCGACCTCCATCCCCGAATAGCCATGCGTCGCGTAAAGCGGTTCGATCAGGGCGATCCGAAGTTCGAATTCCCGGCGATGCGTCGACGAAGCATCCTCAAGCTGCGTCAGGAGCGCCAAGGCCCGCTTGAACTGGCTGACTGCTTCAATATTGCTGTATCGGGCCGCCGAGCGCGAAGCGGCGCGCTCCCACCAGCCGATCGCTTGCGCGATCAGACCGGCTTCGGTGAAATGATGCGCCAATAATTCCGGCTCCACCTCCGCTATCTGGGCAAATTTGGTCTGGAGGGTCTCGGCAATGCGCTTGTGCAGCTGCTGACGACGACTGATCAGCAGTGTCGAATAAGCGGCCTCCTGCACGAGGCCATGCTTGAAGGTATAGGTCACCTGCGGCGGATTGCCCCGTGCGCTGATCAGGTCCGCGGCCTCGAGCAACGCCAAAGCGGCCTCGAGTTCCTTGGGCTTGGATGGGACTACCGCCGCCAACAGCTCAAATGAGAATTCCCGCCCGATGGCCGCACCGATCTGGGCGACGACTTTGCTTTCTGTCAGCCGGTCGATACGCGCGAGCAGTGAATCCTGCAGGGTCACCGGTATGATCGGTTCAGCGGGGCCCCGTCTATCGTCATAGGCGTTGGCGCTCGCCTCAAACGGCCCGGACTCGATGATGACCTTCGTCAATTCCTCCACGAACAACGGCATCCCGTCGGTCTTGGCCACGATCTGGTCCACCACTGCCTCAGACACATTGTTCCGCGCCACCTGCTTGACCAGTTCATAGGACTGCCGCCGGCTCAACCGGTTGAGGCTGAGAGAAGCAACCCGGCTATGGCCGAGCCAAGGCGGCCGATATTCCGGGCGGTGCGTGATGATAGAGAGGATCCTGGCATTGTCGCGCCGGCCCAAGCCGCGGGTGATCGCCTCGACCGTGGTCGGATCGATCCAGTGCGCATCCTCCAATATCCACAGGACCGGCTTGAGCCGCGACAGACTCACGAGCCATTCGTCGATGGCATCCAGGGTCAGGTTCTTCATCTGCTCCGGCGGCGCTTCGTGCCGCGGGAAACGATCGCCGATCGGGATCGACAGCAGAGCGGCAAAAAGTGCAAGGGTTTCCGGCGCCACATTGCCGGCCTTCTGGACTTCGCCGCTCAGCCGATCGAGCTTCTCCTCCGGCTCCATGTCGAGCGTCAGTCCAGCCAGCCGGTCGAGACTCGCGATGATCGGATGCAGAGCGCTATCGGTATGGAACGGCGAGCACTGCAAACGGATGACGAAATGGCCCTCCGCGGCAACCCGGCCCGCGAGAGCCATGCACAGTCTCGACTTGCCGATGCCTGCTTCGCCCGCAAGCAGCACCATCTGGCGTTCGCCCTCGCGGGCGGTCTTCCATCGCTCGAGCAGCAGCGAAAGCTCGCTCTCTCGGTTGATCATTTCCGTCAGATCAGCGTGGTGCGTCGCATCGAAGCGGCTTTCGGCCGCGGCCTCGCGCAGCACGCGCCAGACCGGCCTCAGGCCAGCCAGACCCTTCAGGTCGAGCATGCCAAGGAATTCCAGCTCGAACATGCCATTGATCAACCGGCGTGTGCTGCCGGCAATCGCGACCCCGTCGGGCGCAGCGAGATTTTGCAGCCGGGCGGCCAATGCCGGCGTTTCGCCGACAACCGCTTCTTCCCTGGCCGCGCCCTCGCCCAGAAGGTCACCCACGACGACAAGTCCTGTCGCGATGCCGGTTCGCACATGCAGCGTCACGTCAGGCAGCGAGGTCAGATGTGGGACGATTCGGCCGAGTTCCAGCCCGGCGCGCACGGCGCGTTCCGCGGCGTCTTCCAAGGCGGCGGGATAGCCGAAATAGGCGACGATGCCGTCTCCGGTATATCTGGCGATGAAACCGCCAAGCGAGGTCACGGCATTCACGCAGGCGTCGAGATAGACGCCCATCACCTTGCGGAGCTCTTCAGGGTCCAGCTTGGAGGCAAGATCCGTCGACCCGACCATGTCACAGATCAGCACGGTCAACTGCCGGCGCTCGGCGTCCGGTCGCGCGCGCGCAAGCTTGATCGATGCCTGCTGGTCGGCCGGATCCCGCCCGAGAAGATCGTCAATGGCCTTGAACAGTCTCTTGCGATGCCCCAGTGGAACACCCAGACGGTGTAGATCGGCGTCCGTCAGATCAGGGAGAACATCGGCGTCAATCGCCTGATCGGAAAACAGGGTCCGGTACTGCCCCAGCCCAAGTTCTTCAAGCCATGCGCCGACGTCCAGACTTGGCATGAGATCGCGCTTCTCCAAACACTTTATGCCGTCGCCCGCGTGCTCGCCGTCATCCACGAAGCTCTCGCCTTGGCGTCATCAGCCAGCAGCGTGGGTTTGGCAACCCACGCGCCATATCTCTCAGCTTTTGCTTTTTGACTGTATAGCACAATCGGCTAGTAGCGGCTCAGTTGCCGGGTTCGCTCGATCAGCGCGAGCAAAGGTTCGGGATCGGCCGCGAACGATCGCGCTTCGGTTCGGCCCTCGTCGGCGATCCTGTCGAGATAGGCCTCGGCTTCGGGTAGCTTGGCGACAAACTGCCTGCCGAGCTCCGCCAGATTGCCGCCTTCCGCGTCGCAGAATATTTTGGCGGCCGCGGGGTCGCGGATCGCCAGCGCGGCAGGGAGCGTCAGGATGCCGTCGCGCAAGTCCTCCTCGCCGCCGCCGCCGAGCGCGGCCAGCCCCTTCACATCGCCGACATCGTCACAGCCGTGATAGAGCAGGCCCAACAGCCCACCGAAGGTCCGCAGCCGGCCCGAGCGATCGCCGAGGCAGGCGCACACTTCGAACATCGAGCCGGTGTCCTCTCCGGCGATCTTGCGCCAGTCCTCAATTCCCAGCGGCTGACGGCGCAGCCGCCACTGCATGCACTCCGCCACGCCCAGCCGTTTCAAGAGCTCCGAAAACAAAGCAATCGCCGCCAAGTCGTCCTGCAGCTGCAGATAACCTTCGGCGACGATGTAGCCCGAGGTCATCAGAGCCGATAGTTCTCCGAACCTGGTATGCATCGTTGCCCGGCCGCGCCGGGTAGGGGAACGATCGACGATGTCGTCGATGATCAGGGAAACGTTGTGAAACAGCTCGATCACCAAAGCCGACTGCATGATCCGCTCGGGAATCGGTCCTTCGCGCATCGCGCGATAACAGGAGAAGATTGTCAACGGGCGAAAGTATTTTGATCCGGTCAGGAACTGCCATTCGAGCGCTTCGCGCAATTCCGCGCTGCAACCGCCAATCCAGCGTGCGATCCGTTCGCGCAGCTGCGTCATCTCGGGCTCGAAACCGAGTCCAGAGATGACGGATTGTGTCGAGCTGTCGAGCATGTTGAAACGCGCCGCCCTAGACTTTGCCGCGCCAGCGCCTGCGATAGGGGCCGGCCTGGCCGGGTGGTTGAAAAGTCTCGGCTAAACTCTCATCAAGCGCGCTCAGTTCGCTCTGAAGAATGCGCGCCTCCCTGGTGGCAAGATCCCCGATCTCGCGCAGCAACGCACGCAGTTCATCCGCGGCAATCAGGCGCTGCGCTCCGGGCTCGTTTCCGGCAACTGGTTCGAGGCCTAGGATCTGGGCCATGCTTGCCTGATGACTTCCAAAAATCCGAGCCACGCCGACCCAATAGCTGACAGACCTGTCCGCGGCGATCATCATGGCGTGGCTGATCGGGCGCAGGAAATCCGCGGCGGTCGCATCGCTCTGACCGGGGAGGGGTGAATGGGTCGCTGGCTGGTCAGGGCGATGCCGACTGGCGACGGCAAAATCAACCATCGCGCCAAGCACGCCGATCATCGGTTCAAGCGTACTTTCCCCGGAAGAGCCTGCGGCCGATTGACTGCCGGCCATGGATTGCCGGTTGAGGCTTTCCCTGAGGGCGGTTCCTGCAGCTAGCCATGCGTCACGCATCGCGAGGAACAGGCCGGCTGCGGAATCGGGCCCCGACTGGCTGGCGCCGGGACCAAACGTGCCTTCTGCATTGGACATCGTAACTGGAACCTGCGTCCTAACTCAAACCCACGCGGTCGGTCGCCCCAGCCGCAGGTTGCAATTGGTGGCATGCGCGCGCGGGGAAGGCAACTAGCAGTTCACCGATTTTATCCGATCAATCCCCGACCGCGCGGCGTCGCCCGCGCAAATTGTCATATTGCGAAAGAAACACCATCATCGAAACCCGCGGCAGGCCGGCGAAGGCGCGCGCGAAGTCGGCCGGCCTCGGCGCAGATGCGCCGGGAGTTTCGGAGCCGCCACCTGGCTGCGACGGCTTGGTGTTCCCGCCAGGCGCGTTCCGCGCTAGCGCGGAAAACGCCTGCTGATATCCCCGGCCCGCCAGCACGGCACTCCGGGCTGCGACATCCGCAAACGCAGCCATCGCCGCCGAGTTGGCCAGAAGCATTTCAGTGAAAATCACGCGATAGCTCGGCGGCATCGGGGAAATCCATTTGATTTGCAGGCAACGAAAGAAGATAATGGTATTATTGTTGCGTTTTGTCGCCTTGAGCAACAACTAATTATCAGCCGTTGGGGGGCAACAGGATGCCGGAAGCAACAATTGCAGGATCCGGTCTGGCCGGCATGTCCGCGGCTCACCGGTTGATGGAGCAAGGCTTCGACATCACGCTCTATGAGCAGAACGATTTTCTCGGCGGCAAGCTCGGCGCCCATAAAGCGGACGGCAACCCCGATCCGCACGAGCACAGCTACCACATGTACCTGAACTGGTACAATAATTTCTGGCAGTTGATGCGGGAGATCGGGGCCCTCGATAAGTTCATACCGAACGCCGTGATCGGCTATCGTCGGCCGGGCGACAAGCAGACGCTGGCGGGTCTCACCAATGCCGGATCGCCGACCACGATTCTGACCAACATGTTCAGTGGCGTCGCCTCGCCGGCCGACGAATTCATTTCGGCCTATTGCCTGCTCGACCTGATCGGCACGCAGGCGATGTCGGGCGAGGTACTGGAGCAGACATCGGTCAATAATTTCCTCCGCTCCAGGGGCTACAGCACCGAAGCGTCGATCGCGACCGCGACGCGCACACTGGCGGAGGCCTTTGCGTCGCCGAGCTATCTGTCGTCGGCGCGAAGCTATCAGAGCCTGATCAAGTATGGCTACCGCAATCCAGTTCCTTCGATGTGGCTGCTGATACAGAACACCAATGACGCCATTTTCGAGCCGTGGCGGCAATACCTCGAGACGCGGGCCGAACAGCTTGGCCGCCGCTTCGAAATTCATCGCCTGACCCAAGTCGCAGCGCTTCATCTGGATCAAGGCGAGGTGCGGGAACTGACGCTTGGAAAGATGCCGCACAGCCCGACCACCGAGCGCGGCCCAGTGACGCCACCGACTGAGACGTGGAAGGTCGGTATTCCCGGTGATCTGATCCTCGCCGTGCCGCCGCGCGCGCTCGGTCGCCTTGTCAGTCCGGAGGTCGCTGCGCTGGCGCCGGACCTTGAAACTGTGCGCCTGCTGCGAGTGGAGCCCATGATCTCGCTCGATCTCTATTTCAAGAAAAAGATCCCGGGGCTGAACAACAGCATCACGGTGCTGCTGGAGTCCAACTACACGCTCAGCCTGCTCGATCTCTCACAGGTCTGGAACGACTTGGCGACAGGAAACACCGTGCTCAACGTCACCTCCTCGAACGCTGATCTGATCGTCGATTATCAGGACGAGGTCATTCTGGATCTCGTGCTCAGGGAATTGCGACGCTTCCTCGAGTTCAACCTCGGTCCCGCCACCGTTGCGCCGAGCTTGCGCGACGATGACGTGGACTACGGTCGCTGCCATATCCAGACCAATGTCGGCGAGGAGCTTTTTGTCAACCAGGTCGGCAGCTGGGCATCCCGCCCAAAGGCGGTTTGCAACATCCCCAACCTGTTCCTGGCCGGCGACTTCTGCCAGACCTGCATCGATGTCGTCACGGTCGAAGGCGCCGTAGTCAGCGGTTTGCTGGCGGCCGAGGCCTTGCGCCGGAGGCGCGGGATCGGCACTACGATCGATATCGTCGAGCCGGACAGCTATCCGGCCATTGTCCCGGCGATGCTCGCGGTGGCTCTGCGGCCTGCGGCCTTTGCCGCAAAGGCAGTCTCTATCGCGGATTCAATGGTACGCAGCCAATTCTCCCGGATGTTTCCCAACGGCTGATCCTTGATCCATCCTGTCGAATGCCGCTGGTTCAACCTTGGCTGAAGCCATGCATCAAGGCAGGTCCAGCAACCGCGGCGCGCCGAACAGCGCGGTCTGCCGTTCGGTCCAGCCATTCGCCGCCGGCAGCGTGTCGGCGATGTTGAAAGCGCGCAGCGTTTCGCACAAACAGACCGACTTTCCGTCGCCGCACAGACACGAGCGGTCTCCTCGGACGCCAAGCTCCAGTATCGCTGAGCCGCCGATTTGCATGCCCTCCCCGCTGCCGCTTTTCGTCGTCATGGCCCAATAGGTTCGCCTTTCGGCGCCTTCGCCGCGCTGGGAGACGGAGAAAGTCGGCTGGTCGGAGGATTCACCATCACCAAAGCGCGGAAACCGGATCGAAAGCGCCTTGCCGTGTCGGTCAGAGAGGCCGAAGCGCACGTTATCCTGGGCATACTGGACCGCAAGTTTGGGACAAACGATCTTCTCCAGCCCCCACACCACGCTGGCCGCTTCCCGGGTGAATTCCTGTGTGACCACGATGGCCAGGTAGTAGGCGAACAGCTGTTTGGCCGGATCGCCCTTGGCGGTGACGGTCAACGCAACGACGAACTCCGGATAAATGCCGAAATCGCTGTTGCGATAATCCACGCCGATGATCATGAGCGGAGTCCGCCCATCGCCGGCATCGAACGCGGACAGCTTCGCGCCGGCTGCTCCGAGCGCATCGTTAGCCGCCTTGATCGACACGAAATACATCGCCCAGCCCTGTGAAGCGTCCAGGACCCGCGCCGGCATCGCGAATGGCTTGCCGTCGACTTCGAAACTCTCGCCCATGGCGGCAGGCTGCGTGTAGGCATCCCGAGGCTCCGGCTGCGCATGTGACCGGCGCATGAATTCCATTGCAGCCTTTTCGGCAACCGCCGGTGCAAGCGCGGACACATCGGCCAGCCAACTGAGATAGCCGCACGCCAGACCCCGCAATAGCGTCTCGGCCGGCACCGATGTCTTCACGCCCTGGATCAGCCGCTCAACCTCGCGCCGCCAACTGCGGCCGGTTATCGTCCACCATTGCCGATAGGCCTGCGAACCAGCGCGAACCGCAAGCTCCGCCAGTGCT